>DATGXD010000284.1:0-11023 GCA_035299105.1 Paludibacter sp.
ATTGTCATCCGCCACGATTTTGTCCGCGAAGGTGTGCTGAATGCGGTTGCCGATTGTGTTAAGAAAATAATCCCGGTTCACATGCTCGACGAGCGGCTTAAGAAATTTGCCATCAGGCTCTGATTATTTCTTGAACCGCTGGATCAGGTTGTAAGCTTTGTAAATGCCTAATTCGCCGGCCTTGCTCAAGTCGGCCAATCCTTTTGCTTCTTCACCAATGAACAGGTAGGTAAGTCCACGGTTGAAGTATGCTTCTGCAAAATCGGAATCAATTTCAATGGCTTTTGTATAATTCTGAATGGCGGAGGCAAAATCCCTTGTTGTACACAATATGTTGGCCTTGTTGTAATATGCGAAAGAAAAATCCGGACATAATTTAATTACTTTATCATATTCATCCATTACTGCATCGCATGTGAACTTATAAGTGCTTAAATCAATTTTTTTCAAATTAAAGTTTGATAGAGCCGGATCCTGCACTTCTACAGGTTCTCTTTCTTGCCAATTTTTATTGTTAATAAGTTTGTTCTCTATATTTGCTTTCGCAAAAATCGAAAGTATGTTATCGGGTTGGAGTTCAATGGATTTTCTTATGTCTTCCAAAGCCCCAATATAATCCTTCACGGCGGTAAATTCTAATGCCCTATAAAAATAGAAGTCTGCCTTTTCTTTGTTTTTAGAAATTGAATCACTCGTTTTTGAGATAGCTGTAAAATAAACATCGGCTAATTCAGGAGTCAGGGGCAATTCTATATTTGATATTCCAAGTGTGACGGGAATTAATGCTTTTCTGTTGAATTCCAGTATTTTAGGGTGGTAAAGGTTTGTCCTTCTAAGTTGATATTTGGACGTTATAAAACTAAGGACAAAATCATTTTCGTTTGTTAGATTTGTAAACTTATCTTGAACCAACCCCTTGTATGAATTATTTTCATCATATAGATTTGTTGAATCGGGATGGTTTTGTAGCGCAATTTGATGGAAGAGGTCTCTTTTAGTTTTCCATGTTGACTTTTGAGCTTTCGACACCATTTGATTATTGGCAGCTAGTTTCTCCTTTTGCTTCTGGTTGTATTTTTTGTCAATATAGATATTTTTCGCTTTCTGAGCATAGATAAATGCTAATTTTTCATTTCCCAATTTACTTTCCATAGCTGAAATTTCCTCATAGGCAGGTATATAATACGGATACACTTTGAGTACTTCTTCGAAATCTCTGATTGAAGATTTGTAGTCTCCCAAAGACTCTTCTGTTAATGCCTTTTGAAGGTATGCTTCTGTTTTGGCTGGATCTATTTTTAATACCTTGTTGAAATCTTGTAATGCGTTGTTTTTATCTCCCAGAAATGATCTCAACAGACCTCTGTTGTAATATGCAAGATATTCTGTGCTGTCATATTTTATAGCATTTCCATAATCGATTAGCGCTTGTTTGTAGTTTTGCTTATCGTTATTGATATTCCCTCTGTTGACATAGTCTCCTGCATAAGTAGATTTTAATTTTATCGAATTGTCATAATCCTTTAAAGCTTTGTCATATTCTTTTTTCAACATGTATATCAATCCCCTGCCACTCCAACCAAGATATGAGTTTCTATCCAGTTCAATCAACTTGTTAAATGTATTTTCGGCTTGTAAAGTATCCTGTAGTTCAAGCAGACAATACCCTTTGTAGTGAAGCAAATAATGCTTTTTCGGATAGTATCTTAAATATAAATCAATATCGTTAATTGCCTGTGTCAATTGGTTTGCCTTCGAATTGCTCTCGATCCTGGACATTAAATAGATGGAGTCATTGGGGGTAAACTCTAAGGCTTTAGTAAAATCATTTGAAGCCTCTTTGTATAATTCCATTTCCTTTCTGGCGAATCCTCTTAAATAGTAAGCCCTTGGGAGAAAGGGGTTGATTTCAATGGCCTTTGTACAATCTTCCTCTGCACTTTGGAAATCACCCAGTTGAAGTTTTGCTGAGGCACGATACATATATGGTTCTGCCAGGTAAGGTTTTATCTTTATTGCCTGGTTGAAATATTGGATGGAAAGCACATAATCCTCGAAATACAGCGCGTTTTGCCCGATAGTCAGGATCCGGTCGACATTCAGCTGTGCGAAAGCAACTGCCTGGGAAGCCAGGCATACAGTCAGGAGAATAAGCTTTTTCAAACGAGCAACCATGAACCGATAGTTAGTCCTGATTGTAAGCGCCTTTGTGCGATTTACAATCAACTTTGTTATTTCTTTTTTACGAAAATCATAACCGGTAATTAAATTCCTTGTTATTCGCTAATGTCTACATCGCACCCGGCATTGGCGTTGAACGAATTTGGGATATCGAATTGTTCATCTGCCGAATAGCCCAGTTCATGGTCGTTCAGCACCTTTTGCATGTACAATGCCCAGATTGGAAGAGCCATGCTGGCTCCTTGCCCCTGAGCGATATTGTCGAAGTGGATCGAACGGTCTTCGCCGCCTACCCAGGCACCCGAGACGAGTGAAGGCGTGTAGCCCATGAACCAACCGTCGGAATTGTTCTGTGTGGTCCCGGTTTTACCGCCCATGGGCATGTAAAGCCCGTATTTGCTGCGGATTCGTCCTCCGGTACCGCCATCGACCACGGCACGCATCATGTAAATCATTTTGTAGGCAGTTGTTTCACTGAAAATTTCGTGCATTTGGGGTGTGAATGTGCCGATCACGTTTCCATTGGCATCTTCTATGCGGGTGACATAGAGCGGTTCGACACGGATTCCCTTGTTGGCAAATGCTGTGTAGGCATCGACCATTTCGGCAACCGAAACTTCGCAAGGCCCTAGGCAGAGTGAAACAACAGGATCGATTTTTCCTGTGATACCGAAAGAATGCATCAATTTTACCAACGCATCAGGAGTGAACAAGCTCATCAGGTATGCCGAAATCCAGTTGTCGGAATTCGACAAACCCCAGCGCAAGGTGACAATGTCGCCAACCCTTTTGTTTTTTGTCGTTGTTTTGGGTGTCCATGGATTGCCGTTCCCATCGGGCAGGGTGATAGGTTGCCAGGTGGTCTGGTCGCAGGGCCACATGCCTTCTTCCATGGCTAGGGTATATAAATACGGTTTTACGGTGGAACCTACTTGTCGCCGGCCCAAGCTCACCATGTCGTACTGGAATTGCTTGAAGTCGGGACCACCTACATATGCTTTCACAAAACCGGTATGGGGGTCCATCGACATGAAGCCGCATCGCAGGAAATGCTTGTAATACCGGATTGAATCCATGGGCGACATGATGGTGTCCTTGTCGCCATTATATGAAAATACCTGCATTTCAATTGGTTTCCGGAACGAAGCTTCAATTTCGGCTGCCGAAAACCCGGCTTCCGCCATATGGATATAACGTTCCGACTGTTTCATGGAGAGTTTCAGGATCGACTCAATTTTCTCCGGTTTGACCTGGCGCGAGAAAGGGGCGTAGCTTCTGTGCCTTTTTTCCCTGAAGAATGTTTGCTGCAATGAGTGGATGTGTTCGTCGACAGCTTCTTCGGCATACCGTTGCATGCGCGAATCGATGGTGGTGTAGATTTTCAGCCCGTCGGTGTAAATATTGTAGGGTGTTCCATCGGGTTTCTTGTTCTTGTTGCAGAAACCGTACAGCGGATTGTTGTCCCACGACCACCGGTCGAGTTCGTATTTTTCTTGTTGCGAGGATGCATAATCGCTCCGTTTGGGTTCCTTCGCAGTCAGTACCATCCGCAGGTATTCCCGCAGGTAGGCCGCAAGCCCCGATTTGTGGTCGACTTTCTGGTAGTGCAGGACAAGTGGAAGCGCCTTTAGCGAGTCGTATTGCTCGCGGGTTATGAAGTCCGCTTTCCGCATTTGGTTCAGCACCACGTTCCGGCGTCCGCGGCTCCGTTCATTGTGCCGTACGGGGTTAAAATAAGATGGGTTTTTACACATGCCAATCAGCGTGGCGGCTTCCTCTATCTTCAGTTTTGCCGGCGATGTGCTGAAATAAATCTGGGCGGCCGATTTGATACCTACTGCATTGTTCAGGAAATCGAACTGGTTGAGGTACATGGCCAGGATTTCTTCCTTGGTGTATAGTTTTTCCAATTGGACCGAAATAACCCATTCGATGGGTTTTTGCAGGGCGCGTTGGATAATATTGTCTGCTTCGGGTGAATACAGCTGTTTGGCGAGTTGCTGTGTGATTGTGCTGCCACCCCCGGAACTTTTGTGCTGCAACAGTCCCCGCAAAATGACCACCCTGAAAAGTGCGTTGCCATCAATGCCCGAATGGTTGTAATAACGGGCATCCTCGGTGGCAACAAGGGCATTCACCGCATAGGGCGAAATCTCGTTGTAATGAACCCCTACACGGTTTTCCTTGCTCTGGAAATATCGTCCAAGTAATTGCAGGTCAGATGAATATATTTCAGTTGCGTACTTGTTTTTTGGGTTTTGTAATTCGTCTATCGGAGGCAAATATCCTATCCATCCCAAGTTGATAAAAACAAACATGAGGGATGTGCATACTATCGCAAATGCAAACAACATCCAGAAAATCCGCAAAAATTTTTTCCGGACATTTTTTTTGTCAATCACTTTTTCCATAAAAGGCATTTGATTTTTTGAAGCTACAAAAGTACTGCTTTTTAGAGTTAAACTTTCAAAATATCCACTAAAATAAGGTTTGAAACCAGTATTCCTTCCATAGTCAACCGGATTTTTCCCTCTGCCAACTGCACTTTGCCGGCCGATAAAAATGGTTCGATGTTTTCCAGAAGGTAACCAGTCAGTTCAGAACCGAAATCAGAGGCAAGTATTGCCGTGTCGATACCTTCGCTCGTACGCAACGACACCATGACATAATCGTTGTAACGGTCGTACAAGCTAAGTTCTTCTTTCTCGGAAAATGGGGTGCTGTTCTTCAATGCATCGATATAAGCTGTTATCGAAGAAACATTCCATTGCCTGGAATGAAGGTCGTAGGAGTGCGCCGATGGACCAATGCCCAAATAGGGTTCCTGCTTCCAGTACGAAGAATTATGGCGCGAGTTGTAACCGGGCAATGAAAGGTTGGAGATTTCATATGTTTCAAAGCCGTGTTTTATTGCTTCCTCCACCAGCAACAGGTACATTTGGTTCATGGTTTCCTCATCCACCGGTTCCACCTCGCCTTTCTCCCGTTGTTTCCATAGTTCGGTGCCTTCCTCGTAAGTAAGCCCGTAGGCCGAAATATGCTGGATACCGAGGTTGAATGCAGTATCCAGTTGTTTTTGCCAGTTTTCCATGGTTTGGGAAGGCAAGCCGTAAATCAAGTCGATACTGATATTGTCAAACCCGGCAGCACGGGCATTCCCCACGGCTTTCCTGGCTTCCAGTCCCGAATGGCGCCGGTTAATTCGTTTCAGGTCGTTGTCGTCGAATGATTGTATTCCAATGCTTATCCGGTTGAACGGCAAATTCCGGATCGATTGCAAATAAGTTGGTTTCAAATCGTCAGGATTAGCCTCAAGGGTGATTTCCGCATCCTTTTCAACTTCGAATAAGCTATTGATGGTTTCGAAAACCCTCGAAAATTCGTCCGGCTTTAAAATGCTCGGCGTTCCGCCACCAAAATAGATTGTTTTGATACTTGCGCCGTTCAAGTAACCCTTACGGACATGCAGTTCCTTTACGATTGAATCAACAAGTCCGGGAATATAGCGGGGTGCAACTTCGGTATAGAAGTCGCAATAAGAGCATCTTTTCTTGCAAAATGGAATGTGGATATAAATGCCGGCCATCTTTAAGGTTTTATTAATCAACTCCTTTACGGTGGAACGTAAATAATGCAGAATTATTTCTTGCAAAATTACAATAAATAGTTTGTAAATTCGGAGAAAATCAGTACCTTTGCACTCGCTTTTCAGAAATACTACTCAAATATAGTGAAAAGAAAAATATCCTTTAAATAGCGTACCTGCTTTGGGAGCAGGGGCTTAGAGAGGTAAAAAAACATTCGGGGTGTAGCGCAGTCCGGTTAGCGCACCTGCTTTGGGAGCAGGGGGTCGTGGGTTCGAATCCCGCTACCCCGACAAATAGAAAGGTATGATTATCAATGAGTTATCTCTTGAAATCATGCCTTTTTTCGTTCATGTCCCACCCACCGCATGCCCCCAAATACGGGATCAACAGGAATGGATATTGGAATCCCGGAGGGATTCAATTTCTCAATAACCACGCCGACCGGTGGTTCACATCCTAATCCTTCGGGCTTACATATAAATGCACAGGGAATCTCATCCCGGACTCACGTTAAGTAAGAATAAAAAAAACGGTTAGTAAAATCGAAGGACATTACAGGGATATTTTGTGTCTTGATTAAGAAATATTACTGTTATATAGTTTGGTAATAAGCCGCTTACATTTTTGTAAGTGGCTTATTCCATTATATGTGTTTTTTTATCTTCATGTATAATTTTCGAAAATATCTTTATATTTTAAACATTGAAGCACACCTTTCGTTATAATTCATATTTGTTATATTTGCCGTTGTGGGTTAATGAATAAAAAAACAGGGTGACTTATTACCAACCTGAGTTCGGGATAAGGCAAACTCATTGGAACCAACAGGAATGGATATTGGAATCCCGGAGTGATTCAATTTTTCAATAACCACGCCAACCGTTGGCCCACATCCAAGTCCTTCGGGACTTGTATAAAATGCACAGGGAACCTTATCCCGAACTCACGTTACCAACTAAAAAAACAGCTATTATGAAAACAGTAGTGCATAAATCGGAAACACGTGGCCATGCCAACCATGGTTGGCTCGATACCTACCACACGTTTAGCTTTGCGGATTATTACGACCCTGCACGGGTTCATTTTGGCGCTTTGCGGGTGCTAAACGATGATTGTGTGGCTGCGGGCGAAGGTTTTGGAACACATCCGCACGACAATATGGAGATAGTGTCGATTCCTCTTGCAGGCGATTTGGAACATAAGGATAGCATGGGAAACCATGGGGTGATTACGACGGGTGAAATCCAGGTGATGAGCGCCGGAACCGGAATTTTCCATAGCGAATTCAATAAAAATGCCGACAAGGAAACATGCTTCCTGCAAATCTGGATATTTCCCGATAAAAAGAATGTGGCTCCCCGTTACGATCAGATTTCCATTGCCGGGATAGCCAAGCCCGATGAATTTTACCAGATACTTTCGCCGGATCCCGATGACCAGGGGGTGTGGATACACCAACAGGCATGGTTTCATTTGGGCGATTTCTCGGCAGGTTGGAAGGGAAAATACCCGCTGAAAAAAGAAAACAATGGGGTTTATTTCTTTGTGTTGGAAGGTGACTTGGAAATAGCAGGAACAGAACTTCATGCGCGCGATGGACTGGGTGTGAGCGGAACCACCGAAATTGAAATCAAGGCCAATTCGCCTTCGAAATTACTTGCCATGGAAGTGCCAATGGAAATTAAGAATTAGGAATGAGAAATCGGGAAAATAGTTTGTAACTTCAATAGACATTATACAAGTTAGATTTTTTCCCCTAATTTAAAATAATGATGAACACGAAGACACGAAGACACGAAGACACGAAAAAAAATACCGGGTCTAAACCGTCTTTAATCCTCATTTTAAGACGCAAAGTGAAAAACTTAAAAGTTTTTCAGGGATTACTATTGCAACTTATATAAGGTGTAATAACTTCAATAACTTCAATAACTTCAATTTATGAATACAATTAAACGTTTTTTCGCAACCGACCCCAGAAGCTGGTCGTTGTTGTTTGTGCGCGTGGCGCTTGGTATCGTGATTTTGCCGCATGGCATGCAGAAAGCCCTTGGCTCGTTTGGTGGTTACGGATTTGCGGGAACTATTCAGGCATTCCACGAGCATATGGGCTTACCGGTGTTTCTAATCGTGTTGGTTATCCTCGCTGAGTTTGTGGGAAGCCTGGGCGTGATTGTTGGTTTTGCCACCCGGTTTATGGCTTTGTCTATTTTTATCAATTTTTTGGGGGCCATGATTCTGGGCGGTCACGTTGGCAACGGGTTCTTCATGAATTTTACGGAAACCCAGAAAGGTGAGGGGATGGAATTCTTTATCCTGATCCTGGGTATGGCCTTGGCGCTGGTTGTTGATGGTGCAGGCAGGTATTCAATCGATAGTGCATTGCACAAACGGATGAAATAGAGCTACGTGTCCCTGTTAACCCCCGGTCGTGCCTCACCTACCGGGGCTATATTGGGGTTGCCTTCAACCGCAAATGTCTTAACTGTTCTTTTTCCCGCTCATCAACAATTCCACGGCATTTTCCATTGAACCGGCTTTGGTGACAGTGCCGGAATTGATAAAGAAAATCTCATCGGCATTTTCAATGGTGTTCAGCCTGTGCGCAATTGTTATCAATGTGGTTTTTAAGGGCAGTTTTTTCAATATCCCGTCCAGCAATTGCTCGGTTACCGTGTCGATATTGGCGGTGGCTTCATCGAGTATCAGCAGGTCGGGACGGCGCAGCACGGCACGCATGAAGGCTAAAATTTGTTTCTGGCCCAAGCTCATCCCATCGTTTGTGGCGTTGACAGGGGCATCCAGGCCTCCATCGAACCGTTCGAGAAGGCTTAATAAACCAACTTCTTTGATTTCGTCGATTAATTCCTCGTTGGTAAGACCGTGGAAACAAGCATTTCCATACAGGATGTTGTCGCGTATGGTGCCGGTAAATAGGAACGGGTCTTGCAGGATAAAGCCGATTTTGGCTGTCCGCGTATTTGCATCCAACGAACGCAGATCCATTCCATCAAGCATGATTTTGCCAGATGCAGGATCGTAAAGGCGGGCAATCAACGATGCAGTGGTGGTTTTCCCTCCTCCGGTCGGGCCTACAAACGCATATGATTTCCCCCGTTCAAGGTCAAAACTCACATTTTTTAAAATCTCGTTCCCTGTGGAATATGAGAAAGTCACATCCCTGAACGAAACCAGGTAAGGGGATTCTTCCCTTGCAATCGTATTGTCGACCGTCAGGTTGTTTTCCAGAACCAGGATCTGGGAAATGCGGTCCCAGCCTGCCAGGGCTACCTGGAAATTGGCCCACAAGGCAGCGATTTGCCGCAACGGGTTGTAGAATTGAGAAATATATGCCAGGAAACTGATAAGCAACCCTATTGAAAACTCTCCGGCGCTAATCAGGTAAATGCCGAATGCCACCACCACCATTTGCCCGATATTCGACGAGAACCCATAAACGGGCGTGAAAATATTATTGGCAATCCCGGCTTTTACCGAATTGCGGTAGTTCTCAGCATTCACCTCGTCGAACCGCTTACGGAAATAATCGCGGCGGTTGAAGGCTATGATGACTTTGAAATTGTCCAGGCTTTCCTGGATTTCGGCACTGAGGATTCCGGTGCTTTTCATGTTCTTGCCATTCAGGTTTTTTACCCAGGGCGAAACAAACCGCGTGAAAATCCACAGGAAGAGGGCGGGGGCGAGGGCTGTAAGCGCCAGTTTCGCATTTATCGAAACCAGGAAGATACCGGCACCGAGCATGGCAAAAATGCTGTTCATGAATTGCACCAGCGATTGTGAAAAGAACTGGTTGATTTTATCCGTGTCGTTGTTCACCCTCGAAATAAGGTCGCCGGCTTTGTTTTGGGTGAAAAAGTCGATGGGCAATTCCTGGAGCTTGTTGAACACCGTGTTCCGGAGGTTGAAAAGCATGCGCTGGCCTACGCGCCCCATCAATTGTGCTTGCGTGTACCCGCTCAGCATGACTACGCAGTACAACGCAAACAAAATGATGGTGTATTTTATTACCCCTTCGTAATGGTGCGTAACCACATACATGTCGACTGCACGGCCCATCAGGTAAGGCCCAAGCAGAACCAGCGCTGAATTAAGGAGGATAAACGCCATGGCAACATACAGGTTTTTCCGTTCCTGCCCCATCAATGCCAACAGTTTTTTGACAGTTGTGTCTTTGTTGGTTTTTCCGGATTGGTTCCGTGGGTGTTTTATCTTCTGGCTGAGATTATAGCTCATAATAATTTTGAATGTTCGGATGAATGTTTGGGGGTTTATCGGGTTATGATTTCGTAATGGTTCGTGCTGCGCTGCGAATTGAAAATCTGGACATATTCCGGGCTGGAACCCAGTAGTTCGCGATGAGTTCCCATAGCCAGTACCTCGCCTTCCTCGAGCAGTATTATCTGTCCGTAGTTTTTTACCGAATCAATTTTCTGTGTTACCGAAAGCAAGGTTGTCCCGGGATAATTCTGGTCCAGGTTTTTAAGTATCAACTGCTCTGTCTGTGCGTCGACACGGGCGGTGAAATCGTCAAGCAGCAATATCCGGGGGTTCATGGCCAGCGCCCTGGCCAGCATGATGCGTTGTTTCTGGCCGCCCGACAGGTTCGAGCCCCTTTCGCTGATAATGGTGTCGAGTCCCTGTGGCAATGTCTGGATAAAACCGGAGAGTTCGGCAGTTTCAATGGCTTTATTCAACGATTCATCGGTTACCTTTTCGTTGAAGGCAATATTCTCGCGCAGGCTCATGCTGAAAATGACACTGTCCTGGAATACAAAACCGATTTGGTGCTGGAAATTTTCTTTCCTGAAATTATCCATGTTGGTGTTGTTGAAAAGCACCTGGCCGCTTGTGGGCTTAATCAATCCGGTAAGCAGGTACATTAGCTGGGTTTTCCCGGCTGCGGTTGGCCCGATTATGGCGGTCTTGGAACCTGGTTCCAAGGCAAACGAGATGTTTTTCAATGCAGGTTTGTCCCCGAATTGGAGTGTCACGTTTTTTAGCTCAATGTTGCCTTGCAGCAGGGTGTCGATTGTTCCGGTGTCCTCTGTTTCGGGTGATTCCAGGATTGAAAAGACCCGGCCGTAAGCCACCGAAGCCTGGGTGATGAAGTTGCTGATGAACCCCATGACCATGATGGGGAAAATAAGCAGCACCAGGTAGGAGTTGAAAGCGGCAAAATCGCCTAAAGTCATGGTGCCGTCGATAACGAAACGGCCTCCCCACGCCAGAATGAC
>DATGXD010000285.1:0-27010 GCA_035299105.1 Paludibacter sp.
TTCGTCGGGTTAGAAGGAAAGCTCCGCTTTCCATATTGAAGTATAATATGGAAAGCGGAGCTTTCCTTTTAGCAGCGACATAGGCTGGAGCCTATGCCGAACACATAGGGTGCAGGATTGTATACGCTACGGCGAACGGGGCCTAATAACTTTAGACGCAAGCACCCCTGATCCTTCGGATGCAGTATGGCAGAAATGGGCAATTGAAGGTGTTGTAGCTGTGGCAGCAATAGCTTATTTGCATTCTAACAGTGTTTTAACAAAAATAAATACCGTTAATTCTGATAATAGATATTATGAATCTCGAGGGGAACCTTTTATGGAACAAAATAGATATAATAATGAATTTAAACATGATAACTTTCCACCTAAAGAGGTCTGGTGGTTATGGGGTGCCACGGCTGGTTATCAAATATATGATGGTTGGGTACGGCCGAATTTACCGACTCCTAAAAAAAAGGAAGTTCAACCCATTTATCTAAAGCCTAAACCGACTAATTACAGTCAATATCTTATTAATTTTTAATGTGTTTATTATGAAAAAACTATTTTTTACAAGAAGTATATTTAGAAGTCTTGTTGTGCTATTTTTGGTATTCACTCTTTTTTATGACAAATATCTAAATGACAATATTCATTATATTGTATATACATTATTTGCTCTTAGTTTGTCTATAGAATTAGTGATAGAATTAATTATTTTCTTGAATAAAAGGGGGCATGAGAAAAGATCTTGACAAAAATATTTTTAAGATAGCATACTGGCTTTTCAGCATAGCATTAATTATAGAAGTGATTATCCGAAAAAATGTTCAAAATGAAATTCTCTCAGAATCAATTAATTATTTTTTTTGGTATACTTTTGGTTTTGCAACGGCTGTATTTTTATTAAGTAGATTCTTGGGAAATATTCACAATAACTGATAATGGGTAATGAGTTGCCACACGATTGCATCGTGTGGCAAGTATAGAAATGGATAAAGAATAGTCCCTGTCCTTGCGGATATGTTTATAGGTGAGCAAAGGCGGCTTGGTTGGTGGGATTTATAATCTCCGTTGGGCGTAGGTTGGCGTTCATGGGTTTGGCGAAGGCTTTGCCTTCGTCATAGCTAAAAGCAAGGCTCATGCCTTGCATATTCAGAAACAGAAAAGGCACAAGCAATTGTGTCTTTTCTGTTAGAAAAAGGATTATATTTGCACGGTTAATGCGTCAAACTAATAGACTATGAGTACAGGCTATAAAATAGTAGATCAGGAAGCTTTGCACTATGTAACATTTCCCCTTTTCGTCCAAGTCTATAGTTTTGCAGTCAGTGAATAGCGCAAGTTTAGGCTTTGCCGTAACTTGTGCTGGAAATAGTGGGCAGTTTGTAACTGCTGTTTTTAATGCAGTTACAAACTGCTTTGGTTCTCAGTCCAGAGCCTGTCCGACTTTTGGCGGATTACGCTTCGCTAAACTTGAACTAGACACATTGGTGCATTGAATAGACTTGGACTAATAGGGGAAGATAATGGTTATCTTTACATTGGATCAGTAATGAATAGAACTCGGATTATTTACCGTTCTCACTACCACCCTTGGTCCAATGGTTTATCAGATTTCTTGTCTGATGAGGATACTGAGTATACCCTTAGTCATCCATATCCATTATATGCTATCCATGGTAATGATTATTTGTATGTGGCAATTGATGGCATACCATACAATACAAGAAGAACTATTGCAGATGTTCGGAGAGGTCTATTTAACATGAATAATCCTTGGTCTGTATTAAAGTAACATAGAACGAAACAAGTATTTTAATTTACTGACTTTAAATACTCATTTAATGTGTCTTGTATAATGTTTAAGTATGAGGAAAACTTTAATTATTGTAATTGGCCTAATGTTTTTCCAATGGCTAATTTCCCAAGAATTCGAATGTGTCGTGGAATCAAAACAATTATATGATGAAATACTGGTGGAAAATATCATTTCATGCTGCCATGATTTCTGGGGTAGTGATAGTTCCGAGAACACAAAACATAAGATATTGTATATGGATATCAAAGTATCTGGAGATACTGATACGTTCATACTGAAAGAGTCGTATGTTTCAAACGGCTTGTTGATGAAAAGACCAGATGCAATTGTCAAGACCATGGGTAATCTGGCATTAATTTACTCAAAAAACTACAAATTTGCGAATGATTCAATCTGGTTAAAACATGTTTATAATATGTGTAAAGAAACCACTTATGAAACAAGTTTTGAGATAATATCATGGAAAAGGAATATCTATAAAAGGATCAATTACAAAAATCCCGCTATTAAATTAAATGGATTTGTTGTTCCAGATTCTTATCACAGGTATGGACCAAATAAATATATTTTTGTAAAGAATATACTTGTTTCAGAGTCGATAAGTGATGAAATCATTCATAAATATAATTTTTTTCCAAAAAACATAGATGAACCATGGAGTTGGGAAGATAAGTATTATAGAAAAAATCTTGTTGATTTTGTAGAAATTGATTCTATTAAATGAATTTCTAAGCCATTTGTATCCACGAACCAGTCCCCTAATGGTCCAAGTATGCAGGCAGTGGTTAGCGCAAGTCTGAGTGAAACGGAGACTTGTGCTGGTAATCGGGGCAGTTTGTAACTGTGTTTTATATTCAGTTATAAACTGCTTTGGTTTTCAGTCCAGAGCCGGTCCGACTTTTGGCGGATTACGCTTCGCTAAACCTGAACTATGCAGTGGAGTATAAACTTGGACGAAAGGGGCAGTTACAAACTGCTTTGGTTCTCAGTCCAGAGCCGGTCCGACTTTTGGCGGATTACGCTTCGCTAAACCTGAACTATCCAGCGGGTTGCAAACTTGGACGAAAGGGGGATATTCTTTTGTCTGGGTAATGAGGATTGCCACACGATACAATCGTGCGGCAGCGTGGGGTTACATGTGGAGTTAGCGTATTATAAATATTAATATTTTAGATAAGAAAATCCATTCCTCTTATCTAATTTAAACAAATTAAACATGAAGTTATCTACAAAATTGCTGGTATTGGCAATAACTTTTCTTGCAATAGCACTTTCCTCAGCCTTTATATCAGCTCAATACTATATTGATAGTAAAGGAATATTTAGTTTATTAAATCAATTGTCGAATTTAACATCAATTATGGCGGTGATTACATTGATTGTTTTTTTTCTTAAACGATATTCTGTCAAAAATGGCAAATGATAAAACACCCGCCGGCGGGGTTCTGTGAGTTTTACGAGGAATGTTTCACGCGAAGGTGCAAAGACTACAAGCCTGCTATTTTGTGCGTTTGGACTTATGGCCCGACACCTCCAGCATTTTTTCCGCGTATCGCCTGCCTAATTCCCTGTATCCTGCGGCATCGAAATGCAAGTGGTCAGCTATGCCGGTGCAACCTGTAGAAGGCACCACGTAAGAATTCGGGATTGCCCGGGGTAGCGTTCCTATTATCTTATTCATACCGGCACAAGCGCCTCCCTGGTCCGAATTCACTGTTTCCCCGGCAAGCAATGGCACTTTCTTCGGATTGAGCTTCAAATCCTTGACCAGGTTGTCGTAAACCAGTTTGACCTTTTTCACCCAAAGTGTATCATTGTTGTTCGACTCCCCCTGATGTAACAGGATTCCCTTAATCACACCATCTTCCTGTGCCAGTTTTGCCATTTCCACCAGCCTGCCATAGGGGTTTCCATCGTAGTCCTTAACCATTTCACTCAGCCAGCCGGGAACTGACGAAAGGTATGTTTTATAATTATCCTTGTCGAACAATTCGATTTTGCACCCACCGATAGCGACATTTATAACGCCTACCCTGACTTTTTTCGGAAGATTTTCAATCATTGCCCGCCCAAAGTAATCGGCCGGCGTAAGGCCCGTATGGCATCTGCACAAGGGAGGAACAGCGGTGTACCACTCCCCTTTTGTCCGGTTCAGGTTCGGGCAATCAAGGGTTTCCATAACCTTAAACCGGCTGTCTACAACCGTGTCCTGAGGTTCAAACTTTGCATTGCCTTCCATGTTCGACTGCCCGAAGCACAGGTAGATATAAAAATTCTTATCTTGCGAAAAAGCGTTTAGATTTATCAGGATAAATCCCAGAAACAAGAATAACCGTGTATTGGATTTCATAATATATTAATGATTAATTGCCCGCAGTAGATTCACACATAGGGTTGGTAACGAACGACTTGTTATTTGAACAACAGTTGGGCGAAATTGTATAGGTTGTTTCTCCAAACCGGCCATGTATGCCCTCCGGGGTATTCGCTATAGGCGTATTTTATTTTCATTTCATCGAATTTTGAAAGCATCGCCTGGCAATTCTTCCAGGCAATATCTTCTTTACCTCCCTGCGAAATCCAGAATTGCTTCAGATCACGGTTGATTTTATCGGAATTGTTTTTCATAAATCCATACTGAGCATCGGTAAGCTCGGTCTGGTTGGCAAACCAACCGGAACTAAAAACCCCCAGGTACGAGAACATGCCGGTGTTCTGGAGGCCTGCATAAAGTGTCTGGAGGCCGCCCATCGACAACCCCGCCAGAGCGCGTCCACTTGCTTCGGACCTGACACGATAATTTTTTTCCACAAATGGAATTACGCTCATTTTCAACTCCTCTTCAAAAAGCTTCAAAGCCTCTTCCCCGAACGAATTCACCGGCATGTTCCCATCCGCCATCACCACTATCATGGGAACGGCTCTCTTTTCTGCAATCAGGTTGTCGAGAATCAAATCGGTTTTCCCTTGGGCGGCCCAACCGCGCTGATCTTCGCCGCCCCCGTGTTGAATATAGAGTACCGGGTATTTCTCAGTTGTATGTTCGTCGTAACCGGGAGGTGCATACATGTAGAAGGTGCGCCATGAGTTTAGCACGCTGGAATAATAACGCCTGATGCGAATGTCGCCATGGGGTACATCCCTTACCTCGTAATACCGGTCTCCCCTGTATGGGACTTCAATGCAGCTAGCCATCCGGCCCATTCCATAAAAAGACTCGCTTGCCGGATCGGCTACGGCTACATCATCGATAATCAAAGAATAATAATGGATCCCTTCACTTAACGAATCGGTTGTTCCTTCCCATACTCCTTCACCATTCTTTACCAGGTCGTATTTCTTACCCAGATCAATTTGTATTTTCCGGGCCCCGGGAGCTTTTACGCTGAAAACCGCGCGGCAGTCGGGCAGTATCCGGGGATATTTTGCCGACCTCACATTTGTTTCGGCCGGCTGGCCTGCATTGCTTATTTTATCGAACAAGGATACATCAACCGGTTTAAACAATAGCTGCGAGAACATATAGAGGCTGTTCTTCCAAACCTTAAAATCATGATAACCATGGTCGACATAGTAAATATGGGGAACGTTGGATTTAGACAAATAATCGTGTGTGCGTTTGCTGTTGGCAATCAGCCCATCCTTGTCGCCACACGAGATCCAAAGCAGTTCCAGTTTTTGCTTTGCCAGTTCGGGATTGGGCAGCAATTCGGCGGGCTGTTTCGTGTTCGGGGCTGACGAAAATCCACCTACCCATGCGAACTTATCGAGGTTGCCCAATCCGAAGTTCAACGATTGGCCACCGCCCATCGACAACCCTGCAATGGCACGGTTTTCACGGTCTTTCCGTACAGGGAATCTTTTCTCAACAAACGGTATCAAATCATTCAGCAGGTCTTTTTCGAAAATGGCAAAACCCTGGACTTTTTCCGGACTAAAAATATCGCCCACAGGGCGGTCGTCCTTCAATGCCCGGCCATTTGGCAGAACCACAATCATGGGTTCAACCTTCTTCTCGGCATACAGGTTATCGAGAATTACCTGGGGATGACCCTCGTTGAACCATTCATTCTCGTCGCCGCCAATACCATGCAGCAAATAAAGAACCGGGTATTTCTTGTCCTTGGAATAGCCGGGAGGTGTATATATGCGGACCTTCCGTTCGGTACCAACGGTTTTCGACTTGTAAGCCACAACTTCAACCCGGCCATGGGCAATCCCTTCGCGGACAACATCAAAACCGGCGGGCGCAGGTGACACCGCATTTTGCGAATTAGCACGGGAACAAAATGCGGAAAGGACAAGCAATAAAGCAACTATCTGTTTCATATTGATTTCTTTTGACATATTAGGATTTATAGTGGTTCATATTATGAAGTTGGGTTCCGCCACCTACTCGGGCCGGATAACCTGGTATTTGCCGCTCAAATGCATCAAACTAAACAGGTACAACAAGCCATCATAATAAGGATCGAAATACCTATCCGGATAGGGTTCTAACTTTTCGTTCCATAAAGCGTGGACAAAGTCCATTTTGCTATCCCCTGCCATAATCATGGTTGTGGCCGCGGTTGTCCCAACCAATCCGATTGAATGCCTAAGCTTGCAGTATCCCCCTGCGTCCAAAACACTTCCGGGCACAGTGCCATCCAAGTTGTATTGGTCCACAAACGTATTTATACCCTGGGAGCGCATAAAACCCTGGAAACGTTTCGCATAGCCCTCCTGCCATTTTTTGTCCTTGCCATACCAGGCATAATCCATGGCAATATTCATGGGCACCCTCCACGAGTCGTACCGGAAAACTGAAGGCACTTTCCCGAAACCAAAAGGTTTGCCGCTGAATTCTGTATAATCGGCATTCAATCCGGTTACCGGATGACACGCCCTGTGCAAGAAGGCCCTGGCTGTGTCGGCACAGGCTTTGTAGAAATCCTGGTGCCCGTCATTGGCATATTCGGCCCAAACCTCGTAGAATGCAGGGAGATGGTAAGACGGGTCGGTCCAGTTGTAAGCATTCCCTTCGGGTACAAAACAGATTTGCTTGTGTTCCACGTTTATCAGGTTATAAATATTGCCCGTGCCGTCTTTCTTCCACATATTGTCCAATATCCGGCGGGCTTCGGCATGATAATTAATGCCGGTATTGTTTCCCCAACGATTGGAAGCAAACAAAAGGCTTGTGATATAATAAAGCTCACCATCCGAAGCCGACCCCTCCGAGTTCCGCCGCATTGCCTGCGGATTGAAACTCCAGGCAAAATAGCCTTCCCTCGGCCCGTCCTGATGCTGCAGGTACTTTTTCGACCATCTCCAAATACGGTCAAAAACATCCTTCTTGTCCAGCTGAACCGCCACCATCATCCCGTAGGAAAGGCCTTCGGTACGCGCATCATGATTCTTCAAATCAGACACATACCCCATGGAGTCGCCCACCTGGAAATAAATGCGATGGAGCCCTTCGAAAAGGTCGGAATATGCCTTCTCTACTTTCCGGTCAACATCTTTTTGTGTGTAACCGGCCTCGACAAAGAGGTTTCTATGAATTCCGGCATGCAAGGGCTCTTTGCTTTTACTATGTCGGTCCGCTTGGTTTACGCCCTCAACTGCCCCCGGATAACACAAGAACAGCAAAGCCAATAGGGCAATGGCATTTCGAAATGTTTTCATTGGAGTTGTTTGTTTTTTTGTGTATTGAAAAAATCAACCATCATTTTAATATAAGGCTCCACATGCACACCCGGCCCATGCTGGCCACCCGGCACCAGGTAAAACCGGCTGGGCACTTTTGCGTTTTGCAACGCCACATACAAGAATTCGCTTTGGCAATGGGGAACCACCCTGTCGGCATCTCCGTGGAAAATAAGGAATGGCGGGTTGTTTGCAGCCGCATAGGTTGCGGGGCTAGCCAGCAATGTCTTTTCCCTGTTGCTTTGGATTGCCCCTCCAATGTATTGCGATGCAGGGGAATTGGGGTCGTTGTGGATAAAATCGGTTCCCCCGCAGGAATCCATAAGCAGCATGTTTGTCGGCCCAAACCAATCGACAACCGCATCGACCGAGCTACCGTGCGATGTGTAAGCGCCAAGGTTGCCTTCCAAGTCAACGGTGACATGACCAAGCGTATGTTTTTTCACATGCCTGGTTGTCCCTGCCATGGCAGCCATGTTCCCGCCCGAAGAGCTTCCGGTTATCCCGATGAAAGTGGTATCAATACCATATTTCGGAGCAGTCCCCCTGACAAACCGGACCACAGCCTTGATATCGTTGATCTGTGCCGGGAACTTTGCTTGCCCGCTGGTGCGGTGGTTGGGCGTGACAACCGCGTAACCTGCATCAAGCAGCGCCTGCCCCAGGGTGTACATGTCAGCACCTTTCGAGTTGTTCGAAAACCAGGCGCTCCCGTAAAGCAGAACGATAGCCGGATATTTCGGTTTTACCACCTTCGGTATGTAAATGTCCAACCGGTGGGCCACCATTGTGTCACCCGCGTAGTTCAAATCTTTATAACAAGCCGAATAGTTTTGGCTGTAACCGGTCATAACCATCAACGAGAGAATAAGTGTTGAAAAATATTTCATACGATTTACATTTTAATATGTTGGGCGTTGCTTTTTTGTTGTGTTTCAGTCGTGTTGCGTCTACCCATCCAATATTTCATGGAATAACCAAATCCCAACCCAGCCACTGTCCAGAGGGGAACACCAATCAAGATCATTTTCAGGGTTATTTCCCTTCCTTCAATCAGCGGGTTGATGATTGTCATAAGAAAAAACATGACTCCACCCCAACCAATCCCTACCTTCAACCACGAGGCGTTTTCGTGTGTTATCCCTTCCATGTTGAGATTCTTGAATCTTGCTGGTTGCCTGCCCAACCAATCCTTTTCCCACCTTTCCACAAACCAAATCCAAACCGGTAATGTCAAGATAAGTACAACCAAGCTTGTCAGGTTGCGTAAGCATGGAATCGTGTTGCCACAATTCGGACAATAATAGCCGAACCAATTTTTAAATCCATTCTTTTTCGCCCACAGCCTTCCGTCGTTCAGTTCCCCGCAATGGGGACAAGGAACATATTGTTTTTCCATAAGTGGTTTGTCCGTTGTCTTGTCGAAAAGTAGAACCTTCGGCACCCTTTGCCCTAGGACTAATTCGTTAATTACCAGCCCTGGATTTAGAACCCAGTGAATCATGGACCAATGTTTCCATGTCCACGCTGTAAACTTAGTTTTGTCGTACTTCACTTTCATTTTTTTAATTAATGTGAGTTCGATATAATAATTCTTTGAATTTCTTTTATAAGCCCGAAGGACTTGAATGTGATTAACCACGGGGCAACCCATGGATGTGCCAGTTTCCTGCAATCCCGTGCCTAAAGCAGGCATACAGGCTAGTAATCAAATACTTGTAACTGCCAGCAACCTACTCCCCGCCCCCATCGATGGTTATGATTGTTCCATCCGGATTATACTCCAACTCCACCACCTTCAGGCTCCGCAACCAGGTTCTCCCACCCGAAGGCACACTGTCGTGATGGAACAAATACCACTTGCCTTTGAATTCGGCAATGGCGTGATGGGTGGTCCATCCCACTACCGGGGTCAGAATTACCCCCTGGTAAGTAAACGGCCCGTAAGGGTTATCTCCAATGGCATAGCACAGCAAGTGCGTATCGCCGGTAGAATAGGAAAAATAATATTGGCCATTATACATATGCATCCAGGAAGCTTCAAAAAAGCGGCTCTCGGTTTGGCCGGCTTTCATGGGGGTGCCATCCCGATTCAAGATAGTCACCGGACGGGGTTCTTCGGCGAATCCAAGCATGTCGTCCGACAACCGGACAATCCGGGAAGGCAATGCCAATTCATCACCCGAAGGTAAATAAGCACCCTCAAGGGCTTTGTTGTCCTTATAGCGCTGGAGCTGGCCGCCCCACAATCCTCCGAAATACATGTAATGCGTCCCATCGGTGTCTTCAAAAACAGCCGGGTCAATGCTATAGCTGCCTTTAATCGGGTCGGGCTGGGGAATAAATGGGCCGGCCGGACTATCGGAAACAGCTACCCCCAAGCGGAATATATCGTTTTGGTCCTTCAGAGGGAAATACATGTAGTACTTGCCATCCTTGCATGCCACATCGCAGTCCCACAACTGGCGACCAGCCCAGGGGATATCACTGACTTTCAGCACTACGCCGTGGTCGGCCAACGGTTCGTTTTCAATATCGGAAGTCGAGAAAACATGGTAATCGTTCATATCGAAATGGTCGCCGTTATCATTTTCGGGAATACCCGATTCACGGTCGTGGGAAGGGTAAATGTACAACCTCCCTCCGAAAACATGCACTGCCGGATCGGCCATGAAGTCGTTCCCAACTAAATATTTCGCCTTTTTCATTTTTCCTCCCTGTATTTTGCTGCCAACCTTATCATTTCGCCAACAACTGGCTTGCGTTTATTGTCGCGGTCGAAAAGTACCGGATAATCTTTCCTGCCTCGAATGGGGAAATCATTCAACCAGGCTACCTTATCGGTGAGTCCCCAAACCGTGACACGGTCAATGACATCATCGTATTTCAAGAAAAGCCCGAACATATCCAACATGCGTTTATTCCATCTTTGCTGGACAGAGTCGGGCACACCCTCGCGGTAGGGATCCATTTCCTTGGAGTAAGCAAAGCGGGCCGACACGTTTGCCCCATCGTAGGGGCTTGGAAGTATGGAAATGTCCCATTCGGTGATGAGTATATGCACGCCGGCAGCCTTCAGTTTCCTGAAACTGGCTTCGGTAGCCTCAAGGGTGGGGGTGGCCAGGTGCATGTGCGATTGCGAACCGACAGCGTCAATCCGGCAGCCGGCTGCCTTCAGCTCGTGGACCAGCTTCACTATGGCATCGCATTTGGCAGGGGTTTCCACATTGTAATCGTTGTAGTACAGTTCGGCACCAGGGTCGGCCTCGTGGGCAAACTGGAAGGCATATTTTATAAAATCCTTGCCCAGGATCTTATAGAATTTACTGTTCCGGTAAGACCCGTTGTCTTCAAAAGCCTCGTTGACAACATCCCAGCCTTTTACGCGCCCTTTGTAACGGCCCACAACTGCAAGGATATGCTTGCGCATCCGCTCCTTCAACACTTCGGGAGACACATCCTTCCCATCGGTATCAACAAACATCCAGCGGCCTACCTGGGAGTGCCATATAAGGCAATGACCCGTCACAACCTGCTTGTTCTTTTCACCAAAAGCAACGAATTTATCGGCATCAGCCCAAACGAATTTATTCTCTTCCGGCTCGATAGGTTGGGGCTTCATACAATTTTCAGGAACGATGGCATTAAATTCCTTTGCAACCAGTTTTGATTCACTGGCACTAACACCTTTAACTTGCTTCATATTGACCGCTACCCCCATCAAAAATTTACCTTTGGTAGCCTCGGCCAAGGTTTTTTGGGCCATTAAATGGAATGAGCCCGGAAAAATCATGGAAACAATTGCAAAAATGGTTCTTATCTTCATGTGTAAAAATTTGGTTTTAAATTATTTGAGAGCTGTAACTACCTCCCAATATTCTGGTTTTCAATCAACATACAATCTTAATATACAACCGGTCGGCAACCTGTGTACCAACTCATTTCTTCCCCGCCCTGCGTGCTTTTAGTTCGGTTTCAATTTCCACTTCCATTTTCTTATCAATCACATAAAAGAAAAGCAAGCCAAAACCGATAAGGAACGGTATGGATGGGAACACGCTCACAAGCATTTTTGCACCCGTGGCCACGCTTCCGGGCTGAACAACCTCATGGCCTGCAACCGCACCCGCCTTGCCAATATATCCGTAAAGGCCTAATATCCATGTAACCAGCGCACTCCCGATTGAAAGCCCGGCTTTAAGCCCCACCATCATGGCCGAAAAAATAATGGCTGTGGCCCTCCGGTTTGTTTTCCATTCCGAATAATCGGCTACATCGGCAATCATGGCCCAAAGAATAGGGATGGTGATACCGTAGAAGAACCCGTGCAGGATTTGTGACCCGAACATCATCAACACGCTCGTTGGCTCGAAAAAGAAGAAAACCAGGACAAAAAGGGTGGCAACAAACAAACCATACTTGTAAACATCCCGTTTCCCATACCTGTCAGCAAGTTTCTTGGACAACGAAATCCCCACAATCATAAAGACAATACCTCCGGCATTGAACAAACCCAACCCGGCAGAAACCGGGTCCGACCCGAAGAAATTCATGCCCAAACTACCCAATGCGGCTATAACCGGGCTGATAAAACTCGTAAGCGCCTGCCTGTCCACATAATTGTAAAAATAATATACATACGAACCGCCCTTCATGGCAAGGGTGATGAACACCAGGACGGTTAACGACAGCATGATAAACCACGGCTTATTCGTTGAAAGGTCCGATAAATCCTCCTTCAATGTTGATTTTTGTTCGGGATTGGGAACAACACGCTCCCTGGTGGACAGGAATGTCAAAAGCAGCAACACAGTCCCCAGGATTGCCATCCACGTCATCACCTCTTCAATTCCCGCCGCCTTATCGCCATGCCCGGCATATATGATGATGGGCAACATGAACACCTGGACAAAAAACTGTGCAAGCATCACCGCCACAAAACGGTAGGACGAGATACTGTTCCTTTCGCCCATGTCACCGGTTATCACACCGCTCAATGCCGAATAGGGCAAGTTGCTCGAGGCGTACAGCAACAACAAAAGGGTATAAGTTACAGCCGCATACACCAATTTCCATTTGTACGGGAAATCGGGGGTGGAAAATGCCAGCAACGCCACAACACCCATTGGCATGGCCGTAAACAGTATCCATGGCCTGAATTTGCCCCATCTCGAATTGGTCCTGTCGGCCAGAATCCCAACAACCGGGTTAAACACAAACGCGGCAACCAAACCAACCACAAGCGTTACGATAGAAGCATCGGCGGCTTTAAGCCCGTAGATATCGGTGTAGAAATAAGCCAAATAGGTTACCAATGTCTGGAAAATCAGGTTGGCAGACAAATCGCCAAGACTATACCCTATTTTTTCGAGGACGGAAACTTTCCGGGAAGATGTATTCATATAAATTTATCGGTTTTTCGGTTTTGAAAGTTGCAAATGGCTAACTCATTCCCAAAAACAACAGCATGTCTCTGCCAAAACCAAGTTTGGGAAAAGACATGCCGGTTAATTAGGAATCCTGGTTAAATCATCGTGTTAAAAATCAAACCGGGATTTTATTTTACAAATTTTGCAGAAAAACCTGTTCCGCTTACAAGATAAAGGCCTTTGTTGATAGCTCCCAGACTGATCGGCTCGTTGACGGAATTCACCCTGGTACTAAAAACCAGTTTCCCCTGGACGTTATAAACCTTAAGTTCACCAACATACCCCGAAACGGTTAGGGTGTTTTTATTGGCGCTAAAGCAAATATCCGCTGAATTCTTATACACATTCGAAACCCCGTTTGTGCCGGCCAGTGTCAAATAGCCCATATCCACCATACTCCCGTATTGTGTATCGGTGGCAGCATTCCAGAACAGTTGTTCCGAGCGGTTTGCTGTCCCATCCGAATTATCTGCAATTTGAATTTCGAAACGGATTTGAGGCACGGCATCGATGTTGGTGAAGGTAAAGGTCGAAGCTTCGATAGCTGCAATGTCCGACCAAGCTATGGCATATTCCTGCGTGTAGCCTTCTGCACCGTCGACCGACACTCCATTAAAATTATTAGCTCCCGGATGATTCTGTTCCGAATTGTCGCGTTGAAGCCGGTATTGGGTCGAACCCCCTGCAATAGTTTCATCAGCCAATCCCATGTGAATAAACAATTCAACGCAATCCCTAAGCCATACACCATTTTCAGTTTCGTTGTGAGGAGTGGCATCACTCACTTTTACAGCCACATACAAACTGTCGTTCGTATATCCAAGCTGAAATTGAGCCGTACAATCCGAAGTGGTGTTGTTTGCTCTAACTTCGGCTATATCAACCCAGTTGGTACTCCAATCGGTAAAAGCACCATCAATCGTCGGAGCGGTGGAAAGTTTGTTGACAACCAAGGTTTTGCTTTGCGCATTTGCGAACAGGCAGCATGTTGCTGCCGATAAAATAAGTAATGCTTTTTTCATAACATAAAATTTTTGATTGTTTATAAGTATTGATTTCTTTGCGAATTAAAAGCCGTTTGGAAAAACACACTCCCAACTCGCTGGAGGCAAAAGTAACCCATCGAAGCCTTAAGGTTATTCCAATAATAGATAAATCAGTTTTAATATAAGATATTATTGATCAAGGCAGTTAGGAACAATCAGGATTATATTGATTCGCCCATGGGTTAAACAAACTAATCATGAGTTGATTTACAACGACTTACAAAACACAGGTTCGTTTCCAGACGGTTTCGGAACAATTTTTCTTGAAACAAGGGAAGTGGGGAATATTGGAAATAAGAAAGCCGGGACGGACGAGGCCTTGGAACGGTCCGGTGGAAATCAACTTCCAGCGACAAATGCACCAAAACACCAAGGGAGGCCTACAAAATGCCGTTCTAAAAACGGCCAGGCACCCATGCAATTCACAGGGCTGAGGTTAAAAAAAAGGTTGGGAGAACCATTCCCCCAACCCCAACAATCTTGTATGGATCAATTTCGATTCCAGAGCCTTTTGCGAAACCAGAAAGCGACATTCACCAACGCTATCATCACCGGAACTTCCACCAACGGACCAATGACCGCCGTAAACGCTTCGCCTGAATTTATTCCAAAAATAGCTATTGCAACCGCAATGGCCAATTCGAAATTGTTGCTGGCAGCAGTAAATGAAAGTGTAGTCGACTGCTCGTAATTGGCCCCCATTTTTTTACTCATCACGAAAGAGAAAACAAACATAGCCACAAAGTAAATAACCAGCGGGATGGCTATACGCACCACATCCAAGGGAATTTTCACAATGTACTCTCCTTTCAACGAAAACATCACAACGATGGTGAATAGTAACGCAACCAGTGTGAGAGGCGATATTTTGGGAACAAACCTTGATTCGTACCAACTCCTATTCTTTATCCGGATTAGCAGGAACCGGGTAAGGAAACCTGCCAGCATGGGAATGCCGAGGTAAATAAGCACACTCCGCGCAATCTCCGCCATGGTGATTTTTGAAACCGAATCGTTGACAGGCAAACCAAACCACCCGGGTAGTACTGCAATAAAAACATAAGCGTACACCGAGAACAGCAACACCTGGAACAGCGAATTGAAAGCAACCAACCCGGCAGCATATTGCCGGTCGCCTTTGGCAAGATCGTTCCACACAATGACCATGGCAATGCACCGGGCTAATCCAATCAGAATCAGGCCGTACATGTAGTCGATGTTGAACCTGAGAAAAACAATGGCAAGCATAAACATCAGGACAGGGCCGACAACCCAATTCTGGATCAATGACAATCCCAATATTTTGGTGTTTTTGAATACGTCGCCCAATTCTTCGTACCTCACTTTGGCTAGTGGAGGATACATCATAACGATAAGGCCTATGGCAATGGGGATATTGGTCGTGCCGACTGAAAATCCATTCCAGAATTGGGCTATCCCCGGACTGAACCAACCCATGAACACTCCTGCAAACATCGCCAGGAATATCCAAAGGGTCAGGTAACGGTCAAGAAACTTTAAGCGGGTTCTCATAGTTGTGGCTCGACCTGTTCAATGTAAAACTTATAGAATCCGTCTTTAATCTCATCGCGGACACGGATGAATTCACTCCAAACAAATTCATCCGTACCCACCGCATGGCTCGGGTCATCAAACCCGATATGCAGGCGGTGTTTTACTTTCCCGATAAATGCGGGGCATGCTTCGTTGGCGCCACCGCAAACTGTAATCACATAATCCCATTCTTCAGCGATATACTTGTCCACCGAATCGGAAGTGTGGCTACTAATATCGATGCCAGCTTCGGCCATTGCCTTCACTGCGTTTTGGTTTAGCCTGCCACTGGCCTGTGTGCCCGCCGAACATACGGTTATGCGGGGATCGAAAGACTGTAGGAAGCCGTGTGCCATCTGGCTCCGGCACGAATTACCTGTACAAAGAATCAACACTTTCATTTTTTGTTTATTTATTTGAGTTAGGATGTCAGATGGAATAAAAAAAACACCAAAGCGGGTGTTGTCATAACGTTGAATTTCATGATTCCCACTATATGAGACTATTCACAACAAAAGCTTTTGCCGTGTTGCAAACTAAAAAATTGTTCGAAGTACGATTGCGCCTTTTCCCAGTTCGCGCGGTCGATACAGTATCTTACCTTGGGCGTTTCAATTTCGCCCTGGATGAGCCCCGCATCTTTCAGTTCCTTCAAATGTTGCGAAACGGTTGCTTTGGCAATGGGCAGCTCGTTGTGGATGTCGCCAAAGTAACAGCTGTCCAATGAAGCGAGGAAACGCAGTATTTCGATGCGAGTGGGATGTCCCATGGCTTTGGCATACCGCGCAATTACTTCATTGTCAATGGATTTATTAGAATCTTTACAGCAGTCCATGATTTAATCACTATTTAATGTTTGTTGTTCGCAAAATTACAAACAATATTCGGATAAACAAAAGGATAAACACAAAACTTACAAGAAAAGGATAAAGATAATGCAGGCCGGGACAATTCGATGATTTGTTTCGGCACAGGGAACTAAAAAAATATTATTACCATGAAAAAAGCAATTTCGACATTATTTGCAGTTACATTACATTGGGTCAACGTCGAGGGTTACAAGCAGGGACTTGAACCGGGGGTCGGCTTGCAGGTTGTTGGTTACCTGCCTGAGGATGTCCTTGGCCTTGTCGATAGGAGCAGGAAGTTCGAACTTAAGCAGGATGTGTTTGATGTACATGTTCTGGATACGTGAAATAAGCGGGATGTTCGGTCCCAGTACCCGGTTGCCAAAAACCGCGCGCAAGTCTGCCGCCAGTTGGTTTGCCGCCTGGTTCAACACGGCCGAATCCTTGTGCCGCACCACAACCTGAACCAACCGGAAATAAGGCGGGTAACTGAATAGCTTTCGTTCGTCGCACTGGGTCCGGAACATGGCTTTGTAATCGTTGCGGATAACCTGGCCAATCACGGCATGCTCGGGCATGGTGGTTTGCAAGATTACCAGCCCCCGTTTGTTTTTCCGCCCCGAACGGCCGCTCACCTGTGCCATAAGCTGGAAAGCCCGTTCGTGGGCGCGGAAGTCGGGGAAGTTCAGCATGTTGTCGGCATTCAGGATACCCACCAGGCTGACACGCTCGAAGTCGAGGCCTTTCGACACCATTTGCGTGCCTATCAAAATATCGACCTTGTGCTGTTCGAAATCAGTTATAATTTTGTCGTACGATTTTTTGGAACGCGTTGTATCCAGATCCATGCGCGAGACCCGGGCTTCGGGGAAGGCAAGGCGTATTTCGTCCTCTATCTTTTCCGTGCCAAAACCTTTAGTCACGAGGCTTCCGGGTGTTCCGCAGGCCGGGCAAGTCTGGGGTATCGTTTCGGTATACCCGCAATAATGGCACGACACGGTGTTGAAAACTTTATGCACGGTAAGGCTGACATCGCAATTCTTGCAATGGGGGACAAAAGCACAGGCCCTGCATTCCATGTACGGCGCATAGCCCCGCCTGTTCTGGAAAAGGATAACCTGTTCGTGGTTTTGCAGCGCTTTCCCTATCTCGCCGAGCAAGGTGTCCGAAAAATGGCTTTCCATTTGTTTCCGCCGGTAGGCATCCTTTGTATCAACCACAACGATTTCGGGCATATCCATTTCCTCGAACCGTCGGTTCAATTCCACCAAACCGTATTTCCCGGTCGTGGCATTGAAATACGTCTCGACAGAAGGGGTGGCAGTACCGAGCAAGGTTTTAGCACCATGCATGGAAGCCAGCACAATGGAGGCATTGCGGGCGTGGTAGCGTGGTGCCGGCTCGAATTGCTTGTAGCTCGTCTCGTGTTCCTCATCGACAATAACCAGCCCCAGCTGGCGGAATGGAAGGAACACCGACGAACGGACACCGATAATGACATCGTACGAACTGTCGGCCAGCATGTTGTTCCATATTTCGACCCGTTCGGCATCCGAGAATTTGGAATGGTAAACACCCAGGCGTTGCCCGAAGACCCGCTTCAAGCGGGTGGTGAGCTGGGTGGTGAGGGCGATTTCAGGCACCAGGTAAAGAACCTGTTTACCTTCGGAAAGAACCTTGCTGATTAATTGGATATACAACTCGGTCTTCCCGCTGGAGGTGACGCCATGCAACAAAACCACCGGCTTATCGATAAACTGCTGCTCAATTTCATCCAGTGCTTTCTGCTGGAATCCGTTCAGCGGCGACTGTTGGGCCACCTGAACCACAGAAACATCCAGCCGGCCTATTTCCCTGCTGTAAATTTCCACCACGCCACGTTCCACCAGCCCGCCCAGTACGGCAGCCGAAGCTCCCGACTTTTCGAGCAGTTCCTTTTTGCTGACATCACGTTGCCGGGCCGGTGTCAGGCATTTCGACATATCGATGAGCAACATCAACAAATCCAGTTGCTTGCGGGCGCGTTTCAATTCTTCGAACAGGTTGCGTAGCTTGTCTTCCCGCAACGCTTCTTCGGCTACCCGGACACAGGTTTCGGTTTTGGGACGGAATTTTTCGACCAGTTCCTCGCTGATTTCAATAGCCCCCTTGTCAAGCAACTGTTTCAAAACCGGCAGGATATTCCGCACCGTTGAAACTTTATTGAGTTCGGCCACGGAAACGGCTTTCCCATCGGATAACGCATGGAGGATATGGTCTTCCTTTTCGGAAAGGAGAGTTTCGGCTTCAAAGTCGGGATTAATCCGCACGCGGGTTTCGCTTTCGAGTTTCAGCCCCGCAGGCACAGCCGCCTGGAACACATCGCCCAGGAAAGATTGGTAATAGGAGGACACCCATTCCCAGAATTTCAGCTGGGGCCGACGCAATACCGGTGCCACATCGAGCAGGCAAACTATCTCCTTTGCTTCGTAAACAACGGGTGTAACCAGGTGTACACGGTAAACCACAGCCGTGTACATTTTCTTTTTGCCGAAAGGCACCACCACCCGCATGCCAATACGCACCCGCTCTTCCCATTCATCGGGGACAGAATAAGTGAAAGTGCTGGCAATGGGTAAAGGCAGTATCACATCGACGTACTTCATGGTTTTGCGGCGGTCTTTAATTGTTGGTTTAACCCCGGGTTCCCGGGGAGAAATAATTTAAAAAACAGGCTTTTACATTACAAAGGTAAGAAAGAACAGGCAATAGCGGAACATAAAAAAAAACAGAAAACTTTAATTTTATTATATCCCCTCGGGATGTTGCAAATAAGAAAAAGGAAGCATGGCTTCCTTTTTTCAAACATAGTGAAACGGCGTGTCACTTAATACCGACAACTTCATAGCCGATATCGTCCACCGCCTTTTTCAGCACATCGTCGCTGACTTCCTTCGAAAGTTTCAGCTGGGCAATATTCTGTTCCAGACTTACTTTTGCTTCAACACCATCGATATTATTGAGAACCTTTTCGACACGTGCCGAACAATGGCCGCAGCTCATTCCTTTTATTTGCAATGTTTTTTCCTGCATACTAGTTGTTTTTAAAATTTAGACATGTTTTTATTGGGGATTTGGGGTTGTGGCTTTAAAGCCTGCCAACCGCAGGGCGTTCAGCACCACAGTGACGGAACTCAGGCTCATGGCTGCAGCTGCAACCATTGGGTTCAGCATTCCCCCCGCAGCCAACGGGATTGCTATGATATTGTATATGAACGCCCAAAAAAGGTTTTGCTTTATGTTTTGCAACGTTGCACGGCTCAGGCGGATAGCAGTTACCGCGTCCAGCAAATCGCTGCGCATCAACACCACATCGGCCGACTCGATGGCAATGTCGGTCCCGGCGCCAATGGCAATACCCAGATTCGCACGGGTCAATGCCGGGGCATCGTTTATTCCATCACCGATCATGGCCACCGTCTTTCCCTCGGCCTGCAACCGGACAATTTCCTTGTCCTTGTCCTGCGGCAGCACATCGGCGATGACGGAAGAAATTCCAAGTTGTGCCTGGATGGCTTCAGCCGTTTTAAGGTGGTCGCCTGTCAGCATCAGCACATCAAGGCCCATGCCTTTGAAAAGCCGGATTGCCTCGGCACTGTTGGCCTTTGGAACATCGGCCACGGCAATTATCCCAAGCAATTCCGTTTCCCGGGCAATAAACAAGGGTGTTTTGCCTTCGCCGGCCAAGGTGTCCGAGAGCATTTCGAAGTCATATAGTTTCACGTTCAGGCCGCTCATCAACCGCAGATTCCCTGCAAAATACTGCACGCCTCCCAAACGGGCTTTTATCCCCTGCCCCGGGATAGACTGGAAATCTTCCGCCGGATATAATGCCATGCTTGATTTCTCGGCTTTGGACAGAATCGCTTCGGCCAATGGGTGTTCGGATGGTTTTTCGAGCGAAGCAGCCACCCTGAGCAGCTCGTCCTCCGAAACCGGTTCTGCCACAAACATATCGGTCACATGGGGCTTTCCTTCGGTAAGGGTACCGGTTTTATCAATCACAATGGTATCGATTTTCCGGGCCATTTCGAGCGATTCGGCCGATTTAACCAGGACACCGTGTTCGGCCCCTTTTCCGGTCCCGACCATAATGGCAACCGGTGTAGCCAGCCCGAGGGCACAAGGGCATGAGATTACCAATACCGAAATGCCGATTGATAGTGCAAACTCGATTGATTCCCCTAAAAAAAGCCAGGTAATGGCCGACAAGATGGCAATGCCGATTACAACCGGGACAAATATGGAACTGATTTTATCGGCCAACCTTGAAATAGGAGCCTTCGACGATGAAGCTTCTTCAACCAGGTGGATAATCTGCGAAAGGGTGGTGTCGTCGCCCACCTGGGTAGCATGGAGGGTAAAAGCACCTAGCTTATTGATGCTGGCTGCGTACACCAGGTCCCCTTTTTGTTTGAACACCGGCATGCTTTCGCCCGTAAGGGCCGATTCATCGACCGATGAACTACCACTGGCAACAACCCCGTCGACCGGTATGCGTTGTCCGGGACGTACAACCACCAGTTCGTCGCGCATGACTTCTTCGACCGGGATTTCAACTTCCACTTTGTTGCGGATGACCAGGGCTGTTTTCGGGGCCAGGTCCATCAACTGCTTGATGGCATTCGAGGTCCGGCTTTTCGATTTTGCCTCCAGGAATTTGCCCAAGGTGATTAAAGTAAGTATCGTTCCGGCCGATTCGAAATACAAGTCGTCGCGGTATTGCAATGCCAGGCCGAAATCACCCGCCTTTAATCCGGCGAGGATCTTATACATAGCAAACAAACTGTAAGCAATGGCCGCCGAAGCACCCAGGGCAATGAGCGAATCCATGTTTGGAGTACCTTTGGACAAGGTTTTGTAACCGGTTATAAAATACTTCTTGTTGAGGTATAACACGGGAAGCAAAGTCCAGAACTGCAAGAAAGCAAACAGGAATGAATACTCCGGGGTGTGGAATTTTTCCGGGAAAGGCAAATCCAGCATATGCCCCATCGAAATGTAGAGAAGGGGCAACATGAAGAAAAACGAATACCAGAATTGCTTTTTCTTTTCGCGCTGTTCATCCAGCACATAATCAGTTCCGGGGGCGGGGGCTTTTGCTTCGGGTTGTTTCACCAGATGCAGGTGGGCTTCATAACCTGCGCTTTCCACCGTCTTTTCTATAAATGTATTGCTGATTACCAGTTCGTTGTAACTAACAACCATACTATTTGTCAGCAAGTTGACGTGTACAGACTCAATGCCATCCAGTTTACCCACGCTCTTTTCAATGTGTGCCACACAGGCGGAACAAGTCATTCCCGTCACATCGTATCTCTCGGTCTTCATTCTTACAATTGATAATATATACTAACAGATTTTTCCGGATTATGCTCATTTGGAACAGGAACAACTTCAACTCAAAAAAACCGGATCCATTCCAAAATTAGGCATTATTTTACGGAAGAAAGATGATTTTAATTATTCTTAAGCAATTAATGCCATTTAATAGCATGTGAAAATCCTAATGGATGGAAATTTTCCTCACAAGACTTCCTTGCGAAGCCTGGGCAGTCATCACATACACGCCGGCAGCCAAATGAAGGGTTTTTGTCGCCCCGGCCGGGATGCTCACTTGCCTGCACATGCGGCCCCCCCGTATCGTAAATATTGATTTTGACCTCCTCGCTTGCATTATGCCTTAGTGTCGAACACCCTCCAGCAGACTGACAATCAACACTAAAAGTGGCAATTCCACTTTTAGGCAACCCGGCTAGTTCATTTTCATTGAAGTGTAACACCACGTAATCGTAAAACACGGTTGGGATCCCCGCAATGTGTTTAAAGGCAAGCGAACCCACTCCTGTTGCGGCTGCATTTTTTATGGATAGCCGTTGGGCCACGAACAACCCGTTGGTGTTGCCTACTTTCAATGTGTCGATATCGTTGTAAGTCCCCGAATCGGCGGAACGATACCCCTGCAGCAGGATATTTTGGTTTCCATCGCTTTTGTAGGCCACATCGACTGCCTGCAACTTCGAAAAACAAATATCGAACCTGCCTGCAATAGGCAGGTTCCATTGTCTTAATAACATTCCAACTTAACGTGAGTTCGATATAAGCTCTGATATGCCATACAGCTGCTGCCCACAATAAGAAAACAGCACCGTGCATTATAAACAATTGATATTGAGCATATCCATATCAAAAAACCAAAACAGCGTACTGCGACACAAAGGTATGACAATACTTTCAGAAACAAACAGCTTTTTTACTTCATGGGAACAATCCTTAATTCCGGTAGCCGTTGCCTCGTTGCCCCGGGAACATGGAGTTCTTTCCCCGCCTCATAAAACAGGGTGGAACCTCAGCCTCCTCATGCAACCAATTTTAGATGAAAATAAATTTATTTACACAAAATTGCCATCTCCACATTGCAACCTTGGAATATTGCCGTATCTTTGCAACGATTTCTTCCCGGAAATATTTCACTTGCCAATCTTACTACAAAACATTAAAATTCAACACCATGGAGTTATTAGAAAAAATAATGGCCGCCGCTAAATCCAATTTGCAACGTATTGTTTTGCCCGAAGGAACAGAAATCCGGACACTGAAGGCGGCCGATATCATTTTGAAGGAAAAAGCGGCCAAATTGATTCTGATTGGTAACGAAAACGAGATTCTCAGACTTGCCGGGGAAAACAACCTGACCCACATTCCGGAAGCCCGGATCATGGACCCCGAAACCGACCCGGCAATGGGGAAATATGCCTCGCTGCTTTACGAAATCCGCAAGAACAAGGGCATGACACCCGAACAAGCCGCCACATTGGCCAAAGACCCCTTGTACCTCGGCTGCCTGATGATTAAGGGCGGCGATGCCGATGGCGAATTGGCCGGCGCCCAAAACACCACGGGGAACGTGCTCCGCCCCGCTTTCCAAATCATAAAAACCCTCCCGGGAATCAGCGTGGTTTCGGGAGCAATACTCATGTTCACACCCGCCTCCCAATACGGGGAAAACGGCCTGCTGGTTTTTGCCGACTGCGCCGTGAACCCAAACCCCACGGCTTCCGAACTGGCCGAAATTGCAGTAAGCACGGCACATACAGCCCGTGCAATCGCCAAGTTTGAACCCCGCGTGGCCATGCTGAGTTTTTCGTCGAAAGGCAGCGCCAAACACGAACTGGTCGACAAGGTGGTGGAGGCAACCCGCATTGCCCGCGAAATGGCACCCGACCTGCTCATTGACGGCGAACTACAGGCCGATGCGGCGCTGGTCCCGGCTATCGGGCAAAGCAAAGCTCCCGGAAGCGCCATTGCCGGACATGCCAACGTGCTGGTTTTCCCCGACCTTCAAGCAGGGAATATCGGCTACAAAATGGTTGAACGCTTCTCCGGGGCACAGGCTGTAGGACCCATTCTGCAGGGAATGGCCGCACCGGTCAACGACCTCTCGCGCGGTTGCTCGGTGGACGATATCGTCCGGATGATTACCATCACAGCCAACCAGGCAATGAAAAACTAATTGGTAATTCGCAATGCATAATTCACAACCGGGTTGTGCCTTGTGGTTTTTCAATTATGCATTCCCCCGAATTATAAATCATGCATTAAATATAAAATTATGGCAGAAGAAATTATTGAAGCAATTGAACGGTACGGGCTGAGCAAGCGCAACCGGAAACGGACCTTGTTTTCGCGTATCGGCGTGGTAGGTTGCGGGAAAGAAGGAAGCGTGATTGCCACCACGGCGGCGCTCAACGGCATGGAAGTTGTTTTCCTGGAACCCAACGAAGAAAATATTTCCAATTCGTACAGCCGCATCGAAAGCAAACTCGACAAGCGGATCCAGAACTGGGGGATGACCGAAAATGAGAAAAAGGCAGTCCTGGCCCGCATCACCGGAACTTCGCGGTACGAGGACTTCAGCGGCTGCGATTTTGTGATTGAAGCTATCCGCTATGCCGAACAAACGGGCGAAAGACGGATTACCCAACGCAAGGAGGTTTTCAAGGAACTGGAAAGAGTGCTGTCGCCCAATGCCATCATTGCTTCGAACGTATCGACTGTCATTGTAACCGACTTGGCTTCGGAGCTGGAAAACACGCATCGCTGCATTGGCCTGCATTTCCTTTCGAATGTGCCCGATTCGCAAATCATTGAAATTGTCCCCGGGTTGAACACTTCGCAGGAAACTTACGAAAAGGTTTGCCAGTTTGCCCGCCTTATCAACCACCAGTACATTCCTGTCATGGAATCTTCGGGCCTGGTGAGCATCCGCTTGTTCCTGATCCAGCTCAACGAGGCTTGCGCCATTTTGATGGAAGGGATTTCGAGCGTTGAAGACATCGACCGTGTACTGACCGTAGGTTTCGGACACCGCCAGGGGGTTTTCCGCACTGCCGACCAAATGGGCATTGAAAAAATCGTGCGCCTGCTCGAAAACCTCTGGGACGAATACGGCAACCTGAAGTACAAGCCTTCGCCCATATTGTTAAGGCTTTTCCGTGCCAAACATTTCGGGATAAGCACGAACAAAGGATTTTACAATTACGACGACTTAGGAAATATCATAAAATAAAGGAGGGACACGAACATGAAGATATTGGTTTTGAACTGCGGAAGTTCATCCGTGAAATACAAATTGCTCGATATGGAAACCGGCGAAGAGCTGGGAACAGGTGGAGTGGAGAAAATCGGAATGAAGGGTTCTTTCCTGAAACATTACCGCCGCGATGGACAAAAAGTAATCCTGAAAGGCGAGATACTGGAACACCAGATTGCCATTGAATACATCCTGGGGGTGCTCACCAGCCAGAAGCACGGCGCCGTTGAATCGCTGGATGAAATAAATGCCGTTGGGCACCGCGTGGTGCACGGAGGCGAAAAATTCAATTCGAGCGTGCTGATTACCGATGAGGTAATCCAGAAAATAGTGGAATGCATCGACATTGCACCGCTCCACAATCCACCCAACCTGGCCGGGATTTATGCTATCAACGAATTGCTCCCGAACGTGCCGCAGGTGGCAGTGTTCGACACGGCTTTCCACCAGACCATGCCCGACTATGCCTACATGTATGGGATTCCCTATTCGTTGTACACCAAATACGGCATCCGCCGGTACGGTTTCCACGGCACAAGCCACCGCTATGTTTCGAAACGCGCGTGTGATTTCCTCGGCCTGGATTACAACAAGACAAAACTGATTACCGCCCACATAGGAAACGGCGCTTCGGTTTGCGCGGTGAAAAATGGACAATCGGTCGACACTTCCATGGGTTTCACGCCGGTGGAAGGCTTGATGATGGGAACCCGTTCGGGGGATATCGACCTGGGCGTGGTCACTTTCCTAATGGAAAAGGAAATGATCGGGTCGGGTGCCGTTTCCACCTTGTTCAACAAACACAGCGGTGTGTTGGGTGTTTCCGGGATTTCGTCGGACATGCGCGACATTGAAAATGCCGTGGCCGAAGGAAACGAACGTGCCGCACTGGCTTTGAACATGTACGAATACCGGATCAAGAAATATGTAGGCTCGTACATGGCGGCGCTCGAAGGTGCCGATGTGATTGTTTTCACGGGCGGTGTGGGAGAAAACCAAACCCCCACACGCGAGAAGGTGTGCAACAGCCTGGCTTTCATGGGAGTGAAAATCGATGCCGAACTGAATGCCAAAACCCGTGGCAAGGAAATGCTGCTTAGCTTGCCCGACTCCACGGTAAAGGTAGTGGTTATCCCCACCGACGAAGAGTACATGATAGCTTCGGACACGCTGGAAATACTTCAACACCAAACCCAGGATGCCGTGAAGGCCTAATACAAGAAAATTTCCCGGCGGCAAATTGCAGCACAAAAAAAGAGGAATTCCTGGACGGGTTTTCCTCTTTTTTTGTTGGCCTGCACCTGCTGGGCTGTAAGTATTTCAACAGGTTTTCGGGTTGGGGACTGGAATTATTCTTCAAATATTAGCTTGTCGACCTCCCTTACCGTGTTTTGGTTTTTCATTCGATTCTGACGTACAGCACTTTTGAAAGACCCAAAAATATTGGCTGTATGGAAGCTGAATGCCATTGTCCCGAAAATAAACCCATAAGGGTTTGTACTGCTTTTTTCAAACGACCGGTATGTAATATAAGATAAAGCCGAAACGACAAGGAACGAATACAGTCCATCCTTCCATTGCCCAGCATAAAGTTTACCGGAACCGGGAATAATTCCTGAAAAAGTGGCCGCCAAATAAGGGTCTTTATAACGGATGGATTCTCCTTTTTCAGCAATTTCCCGGAGCTGTGCCATCCGGATGTTGGGCGGATTTGCCGAAGTAAAATCTTTTGTAAGCTTGCATGCTTCTTTCCAGTTGTGCTGCATTAGCAAAGCCGCGGCCTTAAATCCTGCAATTGTAGTTTCATCCAACGCTTTGTTTCCGGATAAAAACCGCAGGCAAGTATCGTATTGCCGGTCAAGAAACAAGATCCTGAAATTTTCGGTTGCAAAAGCCTTGTTGCAGCAACTCGTGCAGCAAGGGTAAAATCCATCCAGTTTTGCCTTTGCTGTTTTCAAATCGTTCATCATACGGTACGACTGCACCAACCTGAGTTTGGCAAGCGT
>DATGXD010000286.1:0-4371 GCA_035299105.1 Paludibacter sp.
GGAATTCCTGAAAAAATTCCTCAACGAACAGGGAAAAATTCTTCCTCGTCGCCTTACCGGTACTTCGTTGAAATTCCAACGCAAAGTAGCTCAGGCAGTTAAAAGGGCACGCCATATCGCGCTGCTTCCTTATGTAACCGATATGATGAAATAATAAACAAGGAGGAAAAAACATGGAAATTATATTAAAAGAAGATGTAATCAACTTGGGTTACAAAGGCGATATAGTTAAGGTTAAAGATGGTTACGGCCGTAACTTCCTCATTCCTACTAAAAAAGCTATTTTGGCAACTTCATCGGCAAAAAAAATGTTGGCCGAAGACTTGAAACAACGTGCACACAAACTGGAACGTATCAAAAACGAAGCAGCTGAATTAGCCGAAAAACTGAAGGATATCACACTCACAGTCGGAGCTAAAACAAGCACTACTGGTAAGATTTTTGGCGCCGTAGGTCCTATCCAGATTGCTGAAGCTTTCGAAAAAGCTGGATTTGCCGTCGACCGCAAAGTAATTGTACTGAAAGACCCAGTTAAGGAAGTGGGTTCTTACAAGGCCACATTGAAATTGCACAAGGAAGTAAGCGTGGATGTAGCTTTCGAAGTTATCTCCGAATAACCCCACACCATTCAATATCCGAAACGGGAAAATGTCTGAAACATTTTCCCGTTTTTTTTATTTTATTGGCATATCCAAATCAGTTTAAAGAATTGAATTTCAAGCTATTTTATTTACTTTGCGGTTTCCCGATAGTATTTTTGCTAAAATAATTATCGAACCCAAATATAAAATTCTTTGGCAACTGCATAAAATTTGTTATATTTGCGCACTTTCTGATAAAATGTGCAACAAATTTCATTACCAAATAAAACAACAAGATTTCAAGATGAGCAAGATCACCATTAGCAGTTATGAAGAATTAAACCAATATGTCGGGCAAGAATTAGGTACATCCGATTACATGACCATCACGCAGGATCAAATCAATCTATTTGCCGATGCCACATTGGACCACCAGTGGATTCATGTTGATTCCGAAAAAGCAAAGAACGAAAGCCCATACAAAGCTACCATCGCCCATGGATATTTAACTATCTCACTTTTGCCTTACCTATGGGAACAGATAGTGGAGGTGAACAACTCGAAAATGACTGTTAATTATGGTATCGAAAGTTTCCGTTTCAACCAGCCGGTACTGGTAGACAGCGAAGTGAGGGTTCGAGCCAAACTCAAATCGCTTATCAACCTGCGGGGCGTGGCTAAAGCCGAAATTCAGGTTGCCATGGAAATCAAAGACAACCAGAAACCGGCCTTCGAAGGAGTAATCGTGTTCTTATACCATTTCGCAAAATAAGGATTAACCATGCCATGCAAAACCGCAACATCCCTTGTTGCGGTTTTTGTTTTTCGTGGGCATCCTTGGCTACGGCGAAACCCGCATTCCTCCCCCAAAAAGGCGAACCTACCTACAATTAACATTCATTTCCAAACTCTTTCCAAGTTTCCGATGTTTAAATGATTGAACCACGCCGGGTTCTGCGATTTCCGGTGAACCATAGGAAACACCGCAGCCCCGGCAGCTGTTTTGAATGGCATCCAATGGCATAAAAGCGTGGTTTCCACCAATTTATTCACATAAACATCAAATTCCTGCCACTATGAATTACCTGTTATTATTGAATTTTGGACCAGGCGAACTGGTTGTCATCTGCCTTATTGTAATCCTGCTGTTTGGCGGCAAAAAAATCCCGGAACTAATGAAAGGCATTGGGAAAGGAGTGCGAAGCTTCAAGGAAGGCCTGAACGATGTTGAAAATGAAATAAAAAAAGACATCACCCAGGACGGCAAAAACTGAATCCCCTGAGATGATGGGAACAGCCGACGATAACGAAATGACTTTTTGGGACCACCTCGATGAACTGCGGAAAATCATTTTCCGCATACTTATCTTTGTGGGAGCAGCGACAGGAGTTATTTTCACCTGCATGAAAGAGATTTTCGACAAATTCATCCTTGCCCCCACCCGCGATAACTTTTTCTTGTATGAATGGTTCAACCAGTTGGGAAGCAAGTTCCCTGTCCTACCCGATTTTACCACCGGACGGTTAAACATAAAAATAATCAATATAAACCTGGCCTCACAATTTTTAACCCACATGTCCGCTTCACTCTGGCTGGGAGTTTTAGCGAGTTTCCCATTCGTGATTTACCAACTGTTCATTTTCGTAAAGCCAGCCCTCCATCTTCATGAAAAGCGAAATGTCGGTTGGGCCTTTCTCTTCGGGAACATGCTGTTCTATTCGGGCATACTTGTTGGGTACTCGTTGGTTTTTCCATTGACTTTAAGGTTTTTGGCTGGTTACGAACTTAGTCCACATATCGAAAACAGCATTTCGCTCGATTCATACATGAACAATTTCATCATGCTATGTTTCATCCTGGGGCTGGTTTTCGAACTGCCCCTGCTGTCGTGGCTCCTCTCAAAACTCGGCGTTTTGCACAAAAGCTTTTTTAGCAAATTCAGGAAACATGCCATTGTCGTTTTACTGATTGTGGCTGCATTGATCACACCGTCAGGCGACCCGTTCACTTTAATAGTGGTATTTTCCCCCCTCTACATCCTTTGGGAAATAAGCGCACTGGCAGTCGTGAAGTAGAGCGGATTCTCCACCCAATCATACTGGAACAAGAAATTTCCTTGCAGGTTCCCACCTGGAATTTTCAGCTATGCAATCCGTGGATTCCCATAAAATTCCAGGGAATTCCCAGCAACAAGACACCGGCCTATTTATCCGGCCAGCACATCGTCAATCCTCTATTTTGCAACAAACAACAATTTAACTTACCAAACTTTTCGAAATAAGTGGAAAAAAACCCAAATCCAACCCACATTGTTAAACAGTCCTATGGTTAAGTAGACGAAAAAACTTATCTTTGTAGTACAATTTTTAAAAACAGCCGATGTTTGAAATAATAGTAAAAGGGATTTTGATTGGATTATGCATTTCGGTACCCGTGGGGCCTATCGGTATGCTTACCATTCAACGCACTTTGAACAGGGGGCAACGGTTTGGGATTGCTACCGGACTTGGCGCCACAATGTCGGATTTGATTTATACGGTCGTAACCCTTTTCTTTTTAAGCTTTGTACTCGATTTCATTGAAGCGCACCGCTTTGTTATAGAGTTGGTCGGCAGCATTATAGTTGGTGGTTTCGGTTATTACATTTACAAGGCCAACCCATCGACACAACCTAAACCCAACGAGCCGCTGAAACACACACTATTTGGCGATTTCATGACGTCGTTCGGGCTTACTTTTTCCAATCCGCTGGTATTATTCGTGCTCATCGCGCTGTTTGCGCGGTTCGGTTTTATCCAGACACATACCCCGCTTTTTGTAACTATATGCGGAATCCTTTCAATCCTTGGCGGAGCATTATTATGGTGGAATACACTCACTTTCCTGGTAAGCCGCTTCAAAAACAAGCTCAACATGCGCGAATTGAAACTTATCAACCAAATTACGGGAATTATCATCTTGTTAATTGGTTTGGGCGGTGTTATTTTCAGCATTATCAAATAACCGTTCCTGTTCCCATCCCTGCTATTTCCCGGGATTTCTTCTCACCCGCCTTACCCGGTAAGACACACCCGATTCCTGAAAAAACTTGAACAATCGGCGCAACCAGTTGTTTTATAATAATTTTGCCAAATCAATGTAGAAAGAGCCGGTTCTCCTAACCTTTAAAAAAAACCGACCCGTTGAAAGGGCATAAAATTACCGAAAGCTTGCATACAAGGTTCAAAATAAGATTTTTTTTGTAATTTCGCATAATTTCATTAGAGTTGCATTATTCGCTATTTTCAAGTGGTATGAAACTAAAAATAACCCAATCCCAACTGCAAAACATCACAAAGTTAGGTCTGTTTGTGTGTGTTATTGCCCTGATTGTCCAACTGTTTCCGTCTCAAAACAAATTCAAATACCAGTTTGAAGTCGGCAAACCCTGGTCGTACGAACTTATGACCGCTGCCTTTGATTTTCCGATTTATAAAAGCGAGTCACAGATAGCCAAGGAGCAAGAAGAATTTTTGAAAGACTAAAAGCCATATTTCCAGCTGGATACTACAGTTTCAATTGGCCAGCTTGGAAAATTTCGTGCCGACATGGACAAGAATGGCCGGGAACTTGCGGTAAACCAAAAACTTATACGCACCCGGTTGGCAGAAATCTATTCGAGAGGAATTATCTCGATTGATGAATACAATGAATTGCAGGCCGAGGGCCACAAAGACTTATCGTGCATACTGCCAAACCGGATGACGGTTACGCGGACGATTGATGAAATTTACACTCCGAAGACGGCAT
>DATGXD010000287.1:0-1701 GCA_035299105.1 Paludibacter sp.
TTCGTCGATGCTGATAGGGTTGCGTTTATAATCCATCAGGTCGCGGATAAAGATGGGGGTTGCTTTCCCATCGACCGCGTCGGAATATTCCTTGTATTTCTGGTAATCGTTGGTTTTCGAGGCAATTTGCAGGCGAGCCACTGTCTCCGGGTTCCAAGCGTGTTGTTCCCCTTCGCGGCGGTACATGTAGTGGCCCAGGTTTTTCAGTTGGTTGATATCCATACCTTCGGCAGGATAGAAGGCTTCCTGGTGTGGTTTGATAACTTCATTTGCCACATCTTCCAGGTCAATACCTTCGATAGCCGATGAGATGCCCTTGAAGTATTTGTCAAGGAATTTTGACGATATACCCACAGCCTCGAAAATATGGGCGCCGCGGTAGCTGCGCAGGGTGGAGTTCCCCATTTTCGAGAGCACTTTCAACAAGCCTTTATTCACGGCTTTGATATAATGCTTCTTGGCTGTGTCCATGTCCATGCTTATATCACCGGTTTTGATTTTCTCGTTGATAATGGCAAAAACCATGTAAGGATTGATGGCGTTGGCGCCAAAACCAAACAGCAGGGCAAAATGCATTACCTCGCGTGGTTCGGCCGATTCAACCACTATGTCGATCTGCATACGTTTGCGTTTCTGAACCAGGTAAAGGTGTACAGCCGAAACGGCCAGCAGCGAAGGTATCGGTGCATGGTTGGCATCCACGCCGCGGTCGCTCAACACGATGTAGTTCTTCCCATCGTCCACGGCTTTTTCCACCGACAGGCACAGTTCCTGAATGGCTTTTTCAAGTCCGGCAGCGCCCTTTTTCGGGTCGAAAAGCATTGGCAACGATATGGTGTAGAATCCCTTGTAGTTCAGGTTCATTAAAATGTCGAACTGGGAGTTTGTAAGGACGGGACTTTTCAGTTTCACCATTTTACAAACTTCGGGTGCGGCTTCAAGCAGGTTTTGGTGTACCGAGCCGATATAGCCGGTGAGCGACATTACCAGCTCCTCACGGATAGGGTCAATCGGAGGATTGGTTACCTGTGCAAACTGCTGGCGGAAATAGTTGAACAAACGCTGAGGCTTGTCGGAGAAAACTGCCAGCGAAGCATCGTTCCCCATCGAGGAAGTTGGTTCATACCCGTCGTTTGCCATGGGGAGTATCAGGCGCTCAATGTCTTCCTTCGAATATCCGTAGGCTTGCAACAGGGTTTGGTAATTGTTCAGCTCGCTCTTTACCGAACGGCCCGATGAAATGTCATCGATATTGACACAATGCTTGTCCAGCCATTCGCGGTAAGGGAATGCTTTGGCCAAGCCTTCTTTTAGTTCATTGTCGTAGAAGATTTGTCCGAGTTCGGTGTCCACCATCAGCATTTTGCCGGGTTTCAACCGTCCCTTTGATTTCACATTTGCCGGGTCGATTTCGAGTACTCCGGTTTCAGATGCAATAATCATGCAGTCGTCGTGTGTAACCAGGTAGCGGGCAGGGCGCAAACCATTGCGGTCGAGCATACCACCTGCATAGCGTCCATCGCTGAACAGCAGGCAGGCAGGACCATCCCAAGGTTCCATGAAAGTGCTGTGGTATTCGTAGAATGCCCTTAAGTTGTCGGAAATAGGATTCTTCTGGTTCCAGCTTTCAGGGACGAGCATGGTCATGGCGTGTGGCAGGCTTTTGCCCGACATGACAAGGAATTCAAGTGCATTGTCGAG
>DATGXD010000288.1:0-5475 GCA_035299105.1 Paludibacter sp.
CCGTTTTCACCTTCTTGGGTGAAGTGGGATTATTCCATGCTGCTCCTGCTCCATATTGGCCTGTTACACGGTTAAGTGGAGACGCTTCGTATTCGGTGGTGGCGTAGGGGTAGCTGTCGCCCGCCAGGCCGGTGTAGAAGCCCGCGGCATTGGTTTTGAAGGTGGCGGCATCCACGTAGGCACCGCTGCCGGCGTTGGCCACGGGCAGCCAGCGGAGGTATTCCCGGCCGAAGCCGTCGTATTCGGTGAGGGCCACCAAATCGGCACCGGTTGGCGTTATTCCACGTTGAACAGTCTCCATTGGACGACCGAGACCATCGAAGTATTGGATGGTTGAATTGGAATTGGCATCGGTCAGGGTGGTGGGATCGGTAACAGGCGCTGTGGGCACGGTGGTTACTATGTAGTTTTGTCCGGCAGTCTGGGCTGACATTTCTAATATAGAAAAAAAGAACAGCACTACCGTGATAACTGAATTTATGTATAGTTTCATATATTAATTGATTAATTGGGTTTGTAAGTACAAATAAACATCAACAAACAATTAAATTTCTTTTATTGTATCGCGTACGAATTAACTGAAGATGCAGTCTGACCTGTAACATTGTCAGTGACACCGCACATAATAACATCTGTCCCTCTTGTCCAATAAATACCAAATGTATTCTGAGTTGAGTTAAGTTGGCTTATGTCAATTGTACCGTTGACTATCCTGTACCAATTGTAAGTGAAATTACCTGAGCCACCAATAACAGTTGCGGTAATTAGAGCCGAACTCCAATCTGTGTAACCATTTGTTTGAACGGCAATAGATGATATTACTAATGGTGCGTAACAAGTTACGTTTTTGGTTACTGTAACGGATCGCCCGGTTACATTATCAGTAGCAGTACATTCCAGTGTAAACGAACCAGAGGCTGAAAAAGAAAAATCAAATTGTGAAGACGTTGTGTTCAGGCTTTTAGACAAAATACTACCAGCACTGTTTTTAAGATACCAATTGTAAGTAAAGTTGCCCGAACCCCCGGTGGCACTAACCGTCGCGGTACCTGTATTCTTCCCGGCGAGCCAATAAACGCTGCCCGTGGACATGGTGGCAGTTGGCAATGAATAGCAGGTGGCGGTTTGGCTTGTGGTGGCAAACTGCCCCGTGACATTGTCCGTGACCTTGCATTCCAGGGTAACCGCCCCCACCTGCTGGCAAACGAACGAGAAGGAAGAGGAAGTTGTGTTTTCGTTCCTTGCCAACACGGAACCATCCACGCCTTTTAAATACCAGCTGTAAATGAAGTCACCCGAACCCCCGGCTGGATTAACGGCAATGCTTCCCGCAACGTTCTGTACATAAAAGGTTGCCGCCGATGCAAATGTTGCAGAAAGGGGGCTATAAGCGTTGCCAGTCTCATTGTATGGCGAGCTTCGGTAGGAGTATTGGAAACGGCCCGTCAATTCACCATTGTTGTCGCGGGCCAGCATTAACCTGCCAAATGGATCGTAGACGTAACGGGTCATTATGCCGTTTGGGGTTGTCTTCGAGGTCATGCCAACCAATGGCTTATAGTTATAGGTGGTTACCAATGCGGTTTTGTTCGCAAAATAGGAATCGAGTTTATTCCTTATCCCAGACACATCCGGGGAACTGTTCGACGATAAGCCTTGCATTTGCGTATCGGTGTAACCCAGCGCAGACTTAACGTCGCTGTAGGTGGCGTTTTTTATTTCCGCGATTGGATATTGGTTGTTATAGCTCCATAGATAGGTCGAATTAATGCCAGACCTTTCTTTAATCTCATTGATATTTCCAAACGAACCGTAATTAAGAAATTCTATTTCAGGTGATTTAGAATAATGATTATCCATTGAGATTCCATCAAAAGGTGTAAAAGAACTCAAGGAGGCTGTCGTTTCCAACAAATAAGTTTTTTCAGGCAGATATAATGTCTTGTTGGAGTTATCAATAACAGATTTGTATGTAGTCAGATTACTATGTATTATTTTGTCGCCCGAATAGGCTGTTATTTCAACCGGATAGGATAACATGAACCTGCCATTCATTGAAGCATATATAGGAGATGATAAGTCACAAGAATATTTCTTAACAGTCTTTATGGTACTTACGTTGGGAGAACTGCTTGTTGTCTCTTCTGTTTTTAGTAAGTTGTAAGAATTATATACATAATCCGTTGTTAAGGAGACTGGATTATTCCCATCGACATCATAGATTGTTTCTTCTTTTTCCTTTAAATATGGGTAGAATGTGTAAATCTTATTGGCAGAAAACCTAAAAAAGTCGTTAATATGGATTGAATTAAAACAAGTCCCCCCTGGTTGTACGTACCTATTGATTGTTTTGACGTAATTTTTATATCTGTCTAAATCATCATTATACGTGAATTTCGTTTCCTTAGTAAGTTTGTTAGCTGAATTGAAAACTTGAACATCTGCTAATAATCCTCTTTCTAATTCTCTTGAAGTAAAATAATTAATTAACACTTCGTCCATGTTTGTCGACAGCAAAAAAGGGACTTCATCAGGGAATTGGCCGTGGTTAGTATAATTGTAAATTGTTTTTCTTCCATCTGATTCTTGTTCAATTACCCTTGAATACGTTACATGGTTTCCATCTGTGGTAGAAAGAGGGAGTAATTGATTTTGGGAATATATGTAGTAGTTTAAATCAAAATTTGCATTTGCCGACCAATGGCAAACACCTGACCAGTCGCTTTCATGATATTCGATATGCTTTTTCCCTTGAAGTGAATAAATTGGCTTCCCGGATAAAATTCCGCTCGATGAACCATCCAAATTTTTATATATATAGTTTTTAGTCGTTTTTTTAGTCGAATCGTCGGGGTCATAATAATTTGTTATTGCCTTTATCCGCAAACCTCCCGCAAAACCCGAATCATTCGACATTGTAAAGGGTTGTTCATTGAATTCTAATCCTGAAATAATTTTTGAATACCGGTTTAACTCATAATCAAAGGCAGTTGAACCTCCTGTTGGGTAACTTATGCTTTCCAGTATTTCCGCCTTACAACATGTAAGTTCAGGAACCCGAAAACCATACAATGTTGAATAGCTTGAATAGCTTATCGCGGAATAATCCTTATTGTTATAGTAGCCCCAATTATCTGTCTTCCGTGAATTATAAATCGGCAACGGGGTTTGATTATATGAGAACGCATACTTCTTCTGGTTTCCTGCTTCGGATAAACTCCCTGGAAAGGCATCCTCTTCAGTCGTGCTTATCCCCAACAGTTTTAGCCTTTCAGTATTACTGCTGGTATAGAACAAGTTTATATTTTTAACACCTTTTATATTAATACGATTTAATTTCAAATAGTAGCTGACCAGTGGCAAATCAGTACTCCAATCAAAGTCAAATGTAGCATTGTTTGGAAAGAGGCCTCTACAAACATTTGAATAGCGCGAATATATATCGGTCCAATTATCATAATCCAACTCTTGTGTTTTAGAAGTAAAAAAGTTTATTTCTTGACCAACTGATGTGGTCATTTTTGAAAGATACTTTGGATGAACAATTGCCAATGATAATCCATCGATTGATGCATTGTTTGACAAATTACATGCATTTGTATTATCTTGAGGGCTAACTACAGCATAGAAGTAATTTGACTTCCTTTGAACAAAAACATTACCCCCTTTCTTATAGCTTAAACTGATATAATTGCCATTTGGCGATGTGATTTTCGTCAAATGCCAGGATGTGGCAGATGTCATACCATTACTAGTGGTAAAATCTATATTCCCGGCATCCCCTCCAAATTCATATATAAATCCATCTCTCATTGTGACTTTAAATGTTTTAAATGTCTTGGAGACTATAAATTTGTAGCCGTTGTATTTATTGTATAAGGATGACTCTTCAAAGACAGGATAATATATTGCCCCGGGGAACAGAATCGGCTCTACCTTTAAAATATCCCCGTCCTTGCTTTTTGCCTTGACTGTCATTTGGCCATTTTCAGAAACAAACCAGAAACTCCCTGAATGGCCACAGAAATTAAAAATGAATTCATCTGGTTGTGTGTCTAAATAAACATATGAATAATCATTGCCTACAATTTTAGGCAATAAGGTAGATGCCCAGTCTTGTATATCGAACTCATTAGCTCGATAATAATATCCTGGATTAAATGTGAATCCAATTCCATATTCTCTACTAAAAGCATCTTTGTCTGTTTCATCTCTAATTCCATTGACAATTCTTGTTATCATTCCCCCGCAATTTAAATTCCAACCTAACCCTACCCATGTAGGGTGTTCATCAGGTTTATTCCCTGCTGCATGGTAAGAAAGTGAGATGGGCAGGGAAATGTCTTTGCATTCAACTGTATATAGTGGAATAGAAATTTGGGGCAATCCGTTGAAATAGGATACAGGAACTTGTCCATATTTTCCAAGTTCTGAAGCCTCAGGGGTAGGGAAGGAAACTAGGTTATTCTGTGAATTTATGCTGCTAACGTATAGCAAAATCAATATTATGGAAAATATTACTCTTTTCATGTAGTAGTTTGTTGTAAAATTTTACTGCTTAATAATTATCTCCCTCATCACCATATCATCCACATGCACGTACAGCGTGTAGGTCCCGGTTACGAGGCTGCCCATGCTCACGGTGGTGGTGTTGTAACCTTCGGGCATATTCCCTGGCGAAGTGGAACATTGTGGTACGCCAATGTTGTTATGCAGCATAAACCATACCTTGGCCGGGCGGGTGAGCTTATAGTCGATATTCAGGTTGTCCACCACCGGGTTGGGCATGTAATGCCCTTCGGTGAACACGGAGGCGGCCCCCTCCGGCTCCCCCGCAAGGGGAGGGGAAGAAAGCGGGTCGGTTTGCACCTGCGAGATTTGCAGTTCGGGCGGGTAGTAGAACGAGGTGCTAAACACCGTGGTATCATTCATGCTTTCGCCCAGTTCGTCCTTTTTGTCCCCCTTTTTGCTCAGGGTGGTTTTCACGCTTTCAAACACCGGGTAGCGGATGCCCTCGGCGTACCACGAGTAGGTGTCCAGCGTCATTTCCACGCTGTCCTTGCCTGTCTCGGTGTAATGGCGGAGCGTGCGTACCCGCAGGGCTTTTTTCACGGTTTCAAAACCGGGCAGGTCCAGCTCGCCTTCGGCGTCGGCCTGCACCCGGGTGTACCCCTCCACGGCCAGGGGCAGCTGGTGGCAGTATTCCCCCTCCCCCCGGAAGCGGCTGTACAGCGTGTCGCCGTAGCCGAAGGGGAAGCGCAGCCTCAACTCGGGGCGCAGGTACCCCATCAGGGTGGTGGAGTTCTCGAAGCCCGTGGCCCACAGGCTGTCGCCCTGCTGGCTGTAATAGTAGCGGGTATTGTGTTCGCGCCCGCAGAGTTTGGTCATTTGGGTGGAATCGGGTATAAAGTAATCGAGCGTGTAATCCTCGTTGACGGGTTGCACCATGCTGAAGTCCCAATGCAAATCTTTGCC
>DATGXD010000289.1:0-9993 GCA_035299105.1 Paludibacter sp.
ATGCTGTTCATTACGCCTGGTCGTCAGTTGAAAAGCGCTGGGGATTGTACCACGAACTTGACATTCAAAACTGGAATAGTACCAAACCTGGCGGCAAGGCAAAGCAATTGAAGGCTATTATTGCTGGGATTAAAAACCGGGCAGTAAATCTCGTTGTATGAAAGTAACCAAGATAGCACGTAAAAATGCAAGAAAACATGAACCAACGGTTATCTGGCTCTCGAAAACGGGCGTGATGTACAGAACATTGGTCGATGCAAAGATTGACAATCCGGCAAAAGCCTGGTCGACGGTGTTAGCCCCGGAAACCAAGGATGTGGCAGGTGGTACAAACACGGCTGCCCCCGGCGGCAAAAAGCACAATCCCGTTTTGGTTGTACTCTTGGTTTTGCTGATGGTCTTTATACTTGTAAAAATATTAAAATAACATGAATCCATACAAAAACATGCCGCTATACTTTGGCATTGGGGTGAGCCGGTCGGCTGGCACGGTCGAAGCGCATGAACCTGAAACGTATGCAGAGAGGACAAAGGATGGCGTTTCCGGGGCATTGAAACAGTCGGGTACTGTTATGGGTGCTTTCGAATCGTTTTACACCCGGAATTTCCTGTTGATATCCATTACGCAATGGATTTTGATTCTAATCCTGTTGATACGAACGCAAAAAAACTGACTTATGTACGCAGTACCACACATGTATTACCCATACCGCCAGCCTATCGGCATCAAAGCAATACTTATCACAACCGCCATCATCCTGGTGTTGCTGATTGGGATTTATTTCTACATCAAGAAAAAGGCGGAAGATTCGCTCAAGGATGAATTGCCATCCCAGTATGCCGATGAGGCCTACACGGCCGATGAGAGCCGCACGATACGATACTTGGCAAGCTCGTTGAACGATGACTTGAGCCAGTTCATCGATACCGGGCATCCGCTCGAAGCTTGGCGCCAGTTGCGCGACAGCACGGACCGCATTTTCATAGCCGTTGCGGCCGATTACAAGCGACTTACCGGGAATAGTCTTCGCAGCGATTTCATGGATTCGGCCTATGGCGGTTGGTACTTCAATATCGAGGGTAAAACGCTTGCTGGCGAAAGTGTTGAAATTTATAACGCCATAAAAGCGCGGTTGAACACATTGCAGATAGCATGAAAATAGTGCTTTTGATACTGGTTGCCTTGCTGACTGTATTCCTAGTATATTGGAGCATGACAAGCGAGGATGATTACTGGGATTTTAAAATAAATAATTACAGCCTGAAAGATTAAAATTACACCGATGAGTAAAAATAACATTTTGATAATTATCATTTTACTGGTGTTTGTCCCCGGCGGGATACTTGCAGCCATTTACCTTGTCTCCAAAAAAGACAAGTCCAAAAAAGAGGAAAAGGAGGTTGAAACAAGCCACGGGGTTGAGGTTTGGGTGCCGTTTAGAATTGTACCCGATGCCGATTACACCGGTGCATCAGACCAGCTTTCGGCCGCAGAAGCAAACCAAGTGCGGTTGAATTTAGCGGCACATGGGATTGATACCGCCGAGTTTTACCGGCTGAACCCATCGGCAACATTCCAGCACTTCAAAACGGGAGACACTGTCTATTTCCCAAAAGGAAGCATTTAAAAGTAGATCATGAAAATCGATAAAAAAACCATTGTGGCATTGGTAATTTGCCTCCTGATTGTAGGGGCGACAACCTACTTCTTGTTTTTCCACACCGAAAAACAGGGGGATGAAGCCGATGCAAATGCCAATACTGAAAAAACCGGTACGGACACAGGAAGTACGGCCGCAAACAATAGCGACTATGCCGGATTCCCATTGATGGTGGGAAGCAGGGGGGCGAACGTGAAAACGCTGCAAAAGAAAATGAACGAATGGATGGCCGTAAATTGGTTTACGCTTCAATCCAGACCATTGAAAACTAAAATTTCGGAAGATGGTGTTTTTGGGAACAAAACCCTTGAATTCGTGAAAATCATTTTCAAATATCCTTTTGTAGGACGGGATGAGTTCAACCAGTTCATAACCTCCTCGACAACAACCAAAGAACCTTGGAAACTTTTTTAAGAATATGGCAACAACCCCTACGGCAGGACTTTCGGCATCGGTGCAGGCAAATTTGACTGATGATACGTACATAAAACTGGCATTGAGCATTACTATCCCGCTGGTGGTGTATGTGCTACTGCTTGTGATGACTAAACGCTACAGGTGATGAATCCGAAAGCTGAAATAGCAATATGGCTTACCGACCACTTCTGGTTGACATTGCTTCTCGTGTGTGTGATACCTGTGCTTATTTACTTTGTAATAAAAAACTGATATGAAAAAACGAACTGTAATTATCCTGCTGATGGCCGTCGTGCTGGCAGCGCTTGTAATGTACCTGAATTCACGAACACATTTTCTCGGGAGCGATTCCGGGGTTGACGAAAAATAAGATATGAAGACATCTGACAAGGGGATTGCCCTGATTATAAAGCATGAAAAATGCAGGCTGTCGGCATACCAGGACAGTGCAGGAAATTGGACTATAGGCTATGGCCACAAGGGCGGCGTGAGGAAGGGACAGGTCATCACCAAACAAAAAGCAAACGATTTTTTGAGAAAGGACCTTGCATCCGTCGAAAACGCGATTAATGCAAAAAAATACAGGCTGACACAAGGCCAGTTCGATGCGCTTGTTTCGCTATTCTACAACCTCGGCACTGGGGCTATAAAGAAATACGGCTTTCACCCCTTGCTGAAACAAAACCCGAATTCGGAAGTTGTCCCGGCAAAAATAAAAAGATACGTATATTCTGGTGGAAGCGTGCAAGGCGGGCTTGTGATACGCCGTTCCGAAGAAGTTCAACTTTACAATTCTTAATCATGCTGTTGTACGAAGAAAAAATACATGAAAACAAGGCCGCGTTCGTCGAAAAGGTAAAGGCAATAAGTAGCAAGCTAGGTATAAACCCCAACTGGTTGATGTTTTGCATGAACCTGGAAACGGCCGGAACGATGAGCCACACCATTACCAATTCCATCGGTGCTATCGGACTGATACAGTTCCTGCCATCGACGGCAAAGGCTCTTGGTACGACTACCGCCTTGCTGCGGCAGATGACCAATGTGGAGCAGCTCGACTATGTGTACAAGTACTTGAAGACATATGTAGGCAAATACAACGACTTCACCGATGTGTACAGTGCTATTTTTTACCCGGCGTTTATCGGCAAGCCCGATACTTATGTGGTAACATCCGATACTGTTGCCCGGCAAAACCCGCTGTTCGACACGAATAAGGATTTGGATATTTCCAAACTGGAACTAAAAAACAAGCTGATGAGCATGGTGCCGGCCGCATGGAAAAGTGAAATTTTAAAAAAAAAGTAATGCAAACCATTGACTACATTCTGATTGCAATTTTCATTAGCCTTGGAGTTGCCTTGTGGTTAAAAATAAAATAAGAAGATGAGATTTTCAGTACCACCACCGGAAGAAGGCTCATTTGTCATGGATGGCCGCCCGGTAGAGCCGCGTTATATGGACATGACAAATAAAACCCCCGACATGGTGATAGAAGAGGTTGAAGACATGCAGGTGTTGATGCAAATTTATTTATCAAAATTGCTTCCTGGACAGTCTGTATTTGTCAATAATACTATTGTGTCAGTGTCTTTCGATTGTTATAGATCATTCCGGGTTGCAACAGGTGCAAATTCCTGGAGAATCGAAATGAGCGTAAGGACAAATGACATATCTGGCAGGTCGTATGTGTATAGATTTTTTCCATTTGGTTGCTCGGCGTTCAATTACAACCCGGAGGATGTGCGTTCATACACATGGCTTTACGAATATTAAATTATTAAAACATGAAAAATATTAAACACACCATTGCAGGTTATAGCCTGCCGAGCGAAACGGCACTGAAAGGACGTGGCTATTTGTTTGTCACTGCCGACGGTTCGCCGGCGGCAAATGGCCGCGAGATGCAGAGTTTGTACAACCTTGCAAAAACCATCAATCCAAACAAGCAGGCAAAATCGGCAACAAACCCGCTGGTACTCATTCTTGCGCCGGGGGAGTATGATTTTGGGATAAATAAATTTGTCGCTGACACGTCGTTTATCGACATCCTGTGTCTTGCTGGAACCGCCAGACTTAATGGCATCAATGTAACCGCAAGCAACATTAACCTGTACAACATCATCACCGGGCTTCATACTTTCAATGTCGCCGATGGGCTTACAGGATGCACATTCATTGGTTGTAGCGGTCTTAGACTTGATGGATATTCACACGGCTACCAGATGGTCACAGACAAACACTTGCAAACACCCGAAAAGACCATTTTCGGGGCAATCAACAAGCTGTATCTGACCAGTAATGAACATGAAACAAACATCCGCGATATGTTTGTTTCTAAATACGACAAGTTTACCCCAGGAACCGGACCTGTTGATAGTAATGCCGTTATCAATTTGTTGAAGATTGGCTTTTCAATGAAATACGCCAATTTGGAATCGGTAGATTTACAGCACCGTGATAATAATGGTTATGATTTTAGGTATGCCAACTTGTCCGGCTCTATAATGAGTCAATGCGCAATTAGCAGTTGCAATTTCGATTATTCAAAGATAACGGGTGGCAATTTTTCATATGCAAGCATTAATAACTCGACCTTCGCACACGCAGTCCTTTCGGGAGTAAATTTTAGTAGTTCAATAATTGAAGCTTCGGACTTTTCGCACGCCAATATGAGCACCGCATTTTTTTCGGGAGTGCAATTGTATAATGTGGATTTTACCGGGGCATTATTTCACAGCGCGGATATTAATGTATCCCTGAATCCAGCAAGTGCCATATTGAGTCAATCCGCAAACTGGGTGAGATGGATTGATGGTGTTGAATACGAAATCGACTGGAATAACTCCATTTGGATTCCTACAATGACCGGAAGTGATTATTACTATTAAAAAAGCATGACATATGAATAATACATTCGACAAAATTTACCTGATAAACATGGAAGAACGTACCGACAGGTACGCATCCATGGAATTGCTCTTCAACAAGATTGGTGTTACCGATTTCGAGCTAATACGCCCGCTTGCTCCCGATTCTTTTACTGGCCAGTCAAAATTACAACCAACGATGCTTAGTTGCAAGGAAGCGCATCTGCGCATCTACCGCGATGCTATAGAAAAGGGCTATCGTAAAATCATGATTTTCGAAGACGACTGTGTGCTAAACCAGGACGATGCAAGCATTGAGCGCGACATCGAATACCATCTTTCGCGCTGTCGAGATTTCGTCGACAACAACGATTTCGACTTGTTCTATTACGACAATATTTTTGTAGCCAAAAAGCGCGACATGCAGATGTACGAGTTTGCCCGCCTTATAACCGACAAGGAGGTACAACGCTTCAAAGGCAAGCCGTTTTCGCACTCTTACGTCATTACAGCCAGTGCTGCGCAACGGATGCTTGACTTTTCGGCAAGCCGGGATGAAAATATAGACAACGACTTGCAGAATCTGGCAAGCGACAAGAAGTACTTCTATACCCGTGGCATTTTCGACCAGAAGCTGAACGAAAGGTCAGACAACACATGGAACACTGATTACTAACTATCTATCAACTAATAATAACTAATATGGGACTTGTAATTTTAAAACTCACTGAGCGCGGCGTTCAGTTTGAAAATGCCTATGCAAAAGTTGACAATGTCAGCTACGACAACAATAGCAAAATAGCTTCATTCGATGTTGCTATTTACGATTCAAAGGATAATTTGAATCTGATAAAAAAAATCACCGGGCTTTTTGTAAAGGTCGTTTCGGGTACGGACACTACAGCTCAATGTTACAACAGAATAGCTGAGCTCACTGCATCGATAAAGGCTGATGCCGAAAGCAAGCAGCAGTTGATTGATGCTGAAACTGACATCAATCGTAAGTTCATGCTTGAGCGGCAGTTGTCCATGGCGACCAAGCCAGAAATAATGGCGCTGGATGCGGCTTTAATGGATTGATTTTCGGGGAATTGTTGATTTTTTGATGTTGATGTAAATTCCTCGTAATGATTTTAGATGCAGCGCAAAATTCAGATATTTCACAATACCTGACCCCGGCAATTGTCAGCCTCATAACGCTTGCAGTGGCACTGCCCATACAGGCAAAACTGGCAAATTCAAAAGCTCTTGAAACACTTGAAAAGGTGTATGGGCGGATAATAGACAAGCTGGAGGCGCGTGTGAAAGTCCTTGAAGAAAGGTATAACACGCATCACTGTGAAAAAGCACCACAATGTAGGGATCGAGTAAAATGAGACGAAAGAAGAAAATAAACCAGGACACCCCGGCTGGCTGGAGCAAGGTTTCGGCCGCCTGCATGGCGTTGAGTACATTCATTGCCGGTTATACGTTGACGGCGCAGAGCATCGCTGTTGGCTTTGTTGGTCTGGGGTTGGGTTTTTTGGGTACAATAATACCATTTGTCACAAGCACTGAAAAATGAAAAAAACACTGTTTGCCATGTTGTTTCTAATGCTTTTCGCGGGTTGTAAAATCCGCGAAAAGTTGGTGCCAACCCCCTATCCCGTCGTTGAAAGGCATGATAGCATTGTGTATAGGACCGTTAAAGACACAACGGCGCATTACCCGGCACAAAAAAATGCTGTTGTAACTCCCCGGAAATCGTTTCTTAAAACCGATTTGGCATTCTCGAATGCTTCGATAGACAGTATCGGGATGCTGCATCACAGCATTGAAAACTGCGGGCAGATTCCCGCCCGTATTATCAAGGAAATAAAAACGCTGCATGATTCTATACCGTACCCGGTCTACCGGGATGTCCCTGTTCCAACGCCGATACCGCTAACTTGGTGGCAGAAGCTGTTCATTGTGCTGGGAAAGGTGTTCTGTGCAGTTATCGCCCTTGTAATTACAGGGCTGTTTATAATTATTCTAAATAAAAAATCATTAACCGAATAAAAAAATGGCAAAAAACAACAAAGGATTGCAAAAATTGAAAGCGATTGATGCACTTGCAAAAAAAATCCGTGAAGCGGGTGGCAGCAAGACGGTTACCGTTAAGGTCGTAAAGTACAACATCAAGCAAAAGGATGCAGTAAAACAAGCAGCACGCGAGTTGCGCGGTAGTACGGCCGTGAAAGCGCATAAGAGGATTAGGCGGAAAAAATAAATACGGTTATGGCAAAGAGTAGAAAACTGGCTGTAAATAAAGGAACGACAAAGATAAAGGCAATAGCCTCCCGCGCGCTCGAAATACGCGAGGGTGCAGGGTTTACCACTGAAATCATCAGTCGGAGGCGTTACAACATGCCTTATATCCCCGATGCAGTAAAGCAAGCTGCCAAGGAATTGAAAACCGAAAACAAATCGGTGGTCGAGTTGCCTAAAAAATCATTTACGGTTGTAAGGATAGTGAAGCCCGGTACAAAACGGGTATTCTTTTATCCCGTAAATGAAAACGGTTTGAGGCTTTCCAGGACGAATTTTGGCCGGAAATACGATGCCGAAAATCTAGGGGAATGGTATGTTAAGAATTATGTTGAGTTGAAACCTGCAACGCAGGTGCAAACACCATCACCAAAAGCGACAAACGCCCGCACCCGGGGCGTAAAAACCAATGCGCTTTCGCGCCGTGCGGGGCAAAACACAAAAGCTGGCGTAAAGGTAGCAAAGTCGGGTGTTTCCGGTAGTGTTACATCGGCCGTGCGGGCGGTAATTAAAAACCGGAAGTTTGCCGATTTGAATTTTCCGGCAGGAAAATATCTGTATAGCCTGAAAAAATCTGCCGCCAGGTTTAAAGCACAAAAGAATGCGTATTTAACCGATTTAATTGATGCTGATTATGTTGAAATGCTAAATTTCACGGGTGATTATAAGGTGACAAAATCAGGTACCGAATTTATCAAGATGGTAGACCAGCAAATTAAAAATGCAAAGACAGACAGGTTCAATCCCAAACTGTTATGACCAAGTATAAACAGGGAATCATCCCAAGTGTAAAGACTAAAGTAATTGGGAATGACAGAAAATCGGTATCAAAATACTACTCTGAAAACCTACAAGGAAAAACGGTTGTAAACAAAGACCTTAAAATATCGATTAAGTTTAATGCGATTGGGAAAGGTGAAATTTCTTATGGACGTTCAATTCATTCCAAAAAGGTTGCTGTGTTGCAATGCTTGGAAGTTCTTCTGTCTGAAGCCGAATACAATAACTTTGGAATAAGAAAAGCGAGCGATGATTTATCTGTGCTTGGCTATCTGAATTTCAAAGCAAAGGTTCGTATTGATGGGAAATTGGAGTACGTAAGGCTTACTGTACTAATGAAAAAAGATGGTAAGATATACTATCACCATGAAATCAATATGAAAAAACAGCCAAACACACAGAGTTTGTAAATTACTCACTCAATAAGGTGTTTGACTGTTTCAGTGAGTACAAAGGTAATAAATTTGTTTTATACAAACAATTTTATTTGAAAAGAAATCGGTACAATGTGCAATTGTACCGATTTTGTTTTACATAACATTGTAACTATCTGGAAATATGAGGTATTAGTTATAATGAATTGCTCTACCAACTGAGCTAAAGAGGCAAAAAAAGATTTGCGATTACATTATCCACGATTCCTTTGTCCCGAACGGATTGGAAACTGTAGACAATTCATCCCACCCCTGGTGAAATGTGGTTACAAATATACAATTTTTGTATTTCCGGGCAAATAATCAGCGAAAGAATTTTCATTTTTTTATCTTTGCTCGCGATTCAATCGTAAAATTGTACTTTTGTATCCAGTTATCAACACCCATGACCGAAAGTTATAAAACCATTAAAACAACCTCTGAAGGAACCTACAAGGAAAAAGGAAGCAAATTCATGGCTTTTGCCTTGCCTGTAAACTCGGTGGATGAAGTGAAGGAAATTGTCAGAAATTACCGGAAAGAATATTACGATGCCCGCCACGTGTGTTATGCCTACGTGCTTGGCCCCGACAAAAGCGAATCGCGTGCCAACGACGACGGCGAACCTTCGGGAACGGCGGGACGGCCCATCCTGGGGCAAATAAATTCATTTGGGCTGACAAATGTATTGGTCGTTGTGGTGCGGTATTTTGGCGGGATACTATTGGGTACCGGCGGATTGGCCACCGCTTACAAGGAAGCATCGGCAGATGCTCTGAATTCGGCGGAAATCATTGACAAAACAGTGGAAAACAGCATTTCCATTCAATTCGGGTACCTCCAAATGAACGATGTGATGCGGATTGTCAAAGACACAAATGCCCGGATAACCAAACAGGATTTCGACAATGTCTGTAAAATCGATGTTTCAATCGACCAGCATGACATGCCGGTATTTATTTCCAAAATGGAAAAAATCGGCGGCGTGGGGATTGATGTTGGCGGGGATTGATAATTCACCAACAAGGATTCCTCAAAATTCCAAGGCGCCAATTGGCATTCAACCCGGTTATGGGCTGAAATTTTTCATTTCCCCAATTTTCAATTCCGGGAATTTTAAACTATCTTTGTAACCGAAATGAAAAATAGAAACTTAAAATATTTCTTTGAGCTAAGCCACTCTCAGCAAACCGGTTGCGTGGAACAGTGGTTCCTGAAAAACCCAGAAAAGCCAATATGAATCCTGTGTAGATTTCATATTGGTTTTTTTATTATCAAAGGCTACATCTGGCCCCAAAGTGGTTGAATTTGGATGGCAACAGTTTACCCTGAAAGGCAGGAACAATTCGAATTTTAATACTATCAACAACAATACGAATAAAATCTCCGTCTGCTGACGGTAAAAGCGGTTTATGAGCAACAACAGTTTAGTGTCAATATCCGACTACAGCAAAGACGAAATCCTCGCGATTCTCGATTCGGCAGCCGAGTTCGAAGCCAATCCGAACCGGAAAACCCTGGATGGCAAGGTGATTGCCACGCTCTTTTTCGAACCATCCACCC
>DATGXD010000290.1:0-8669 GCA_035299105.1 Paludibacter sp.
ATGCTGTGATGGTCGAGTTGCGGGTAGGTTTTATCGAGCCCCCAATGGAACACGATGGCCGAGCAGGAATACTCCTTCTTTTTCAACTGGTTCGAAATCTTTTTGTCGGGCAGCAGTTGGTCGTAAACATACGGCAGGTCGGCATTGGCAATTACCATGTCGGCTTCAATAGTTTTTCCGTTTTCAAGTTCGATTCCTTTGGCCTTGCACCCCTCCACGACAATCCTTCCGACCGGCTTCTTGAATTCGAAGCGGACACCAAGGCCGGTAGCTGTGTCCATCAGTCTTTCAACAATGCGGTACATTCCACCTTGGGGGAATAATGCGCCTTCGGCAATTTCGGCTCCGGGGAGCATCGAGAAAAAGGCGGGCTGGCTGTATGGGTTTTGCCCCACGTAAATATTCTGGAATGTAAATGCCCGCTGTAACCTCAGGTCCTTGAAAAACCGCTTGATGTAACTGGTGTGCTTAATCCATGTTTTAAACCGGACCATCATCCAGGCATTCCTGAAATTAATGAAACTGAAAAAACGGGTGAAGTTCCGGTTCAATAAGCCATTCATGGCCAATCTGAAAAAACTGTATCCTTCCCCGATGTATTTATCGTAGTGTGCGGAACTTCCGGCTTCCATCGATTCGAGTTGCAATTTCATCTTCTCCGGTTGACGTGTGAATACGAAATCGGTGCCGTCGCTGAAAAACAATTTGTAAACCGGTTCGAGCGAGGTTGTTTCGAGTTCCGAGTCTAGATCCATGCCTAAGGCTGAAAACACTTCGCGGTAAATGGAAGGCATGAGCAAAATGGTGGCGCCGAGGTCGAACCGGTAGCCGTCCTGGTTTATTTGGCCGCACCTGCCGCCCGGAGTTGCATTTTTTTCGTAGACCGAGACTTTAAATCCTTTCCGTGCCAGAAACACAGAAGTGGCCAAGCCGCCTATGCCGGAACCGATGATGATTGCTTTTTTTTGTTCTACCATTTTCAGGAACATGTCTTTTTTGAATTCATCCGCAAAGATAAGGAATCAAGGAATTTTAAAAAATATTTCACAAAATAAAAGTGGCAGAAAACCATGAAAATGTTATTCTGCCACTTGTTTGGCGCGAGGATTTATTGGAACATGGAATTTATTCGACCCTTTCCAACACGAACATCATGTATTTCTTTTCGTTCTCAAATCTTACCGGGTCAATTGATGCCACTTCCTTTTCAATTTTGCCGTCTATTCCGTTAAGCAGGTCCTGGGTGAGGTAATACAGGAAACCTTGCTTGTACTTGAACTTTTCGAATGCAAAATGTTTTACGGGAAATACGAAGCGGTCGATGTACATCCTCAAGAAACGGAGCATGGGCAGGATATTGGGCGTAATATCCTTTGTATGCGTGATTTTCCAGTTCGATTCTTCTATTCTTTTAATGAAGTCGTCGAGCAAATGCGACGATTTGCAAACCCCGTGGTTGTGCAGCCTGAAATAGTCGGTTATGATCCATTTCGAGCCTTTCTCGGTTATGGCATCGATTTTTTTTAACCCGGTTTCGAGGTTGATATACTGGAACGACTCGGAATTGATAACAGTGTGGTATTTTTTACTTTCGTCGACATCCTCGAATTTGCAATTATGCACCGGCACGTCCTTGTATTTGCCCTGGATATGGCGGCACTGGTTCCGGTTTGGGGTGACGGCCTCCACACGGTAGCCTTCACTGGTCAGGATCCCCGAAAGGCCTCCCATTCCGCACCCAACATCCAGGATGAGGCCATCCTTGTGCGTTATCAAATCAATAATGTTCTTTGCGTAGTTGATTTGGGCTTCTTCGACGGCTTGGATCGAAATTGTTTCAGGGGCAATTGCCGGGTCATCGAAGTAGCCGTAATGTAGCATGTCGTTTTTCAGTATCTTCGAATACAGGTTCAGTTCCAAATCGCTTTTCGACTTGTCGTATTTTCCTTGTTTTTTCGATAGCCGATAGGCTTTTAACCACTTAACAGGATTAAGCAGTTGGACATATTTTTTCTTCATGTGATTTTGTATAATATTAGCTTTGTGTTTATTAAGAAATGAACCCTTGTTCCTTAAGCACTTCGAGGAACTTGCCGGAAAAGAATTCGTTGTTGATGCGGGAATAACGAACGTCGGTAAATACCTGGGCTAAAGTTTGCTTGTTGTTTTCGGCTACGAACTGCTTGTTTTGTTCGCTGTTTTCTTTTTCGGCGTAAATTTCGTCAATGTCGGCAGGGGTGAACCCGAGGTATGTTTCCCGGTGTACCACAGCCTTCATTGGAAGGCGTTCGGTCAGGCCAGGTATTTCTTCGGGATAACCCAATACGACGGTTGTAACCGGTACAACGAGTTTTGGGATGTTCAATATGTCGATGATTTCACCGGCATTGTAGGTTGTAGTACCCAGATAGCAAATGCCAAGCCCTTCGCTTTCGGCAGCTATGCAGCAGGTTTGTGCAGCTATCAATGCATCGATGGCTGCGGCTGTGAACGATTGGAAGTTGCCGTAGCCGGGATTGGCGCCACGTAGTTCGCACCATTGCGAGAACCGGTTGAAATCGGCACAGAACGTGAGGATTACGGGAGCTTGGGTTACCATTCCCTGGTTGAAATGGCAAGGTGCCAGCTGTTGTTTTATTTCGTTGCGGGTGGTGACAATGATGCTGTAAGCCTGCATGTTGCCTGTATTCGAAGCGCGCAACCCGGCTTCAAGTATCTTATCGAGCAATTCGGGTGCAACTGGTTTGTTTGAATACTTCCGGATGGTGCGGTGCTGGTTCAGAGTGTTTAACATAAATTGGCTTTTGCCGTGTTGGATTAGTCTTGGAAGCACAAAGATACATCATTTGCGTTTCATGTATGTATCCTTTTTGTAAAAATAAAAAGGGAAAACCGCCGGTATGGCCGCGCTTTCCCTTTTCGTGGTTTAAAATGCAAAAACAAAAACGTCTATTTGATAAACAGATTGGTTGATATTCAGATAACACCTTGTGCGAGCATGGCTTTTGCCACTTTCAGGAACCCGGCCACATTGGCACCTTTCATGTAGTTTATGTAGCCGTCTGTTTCACGTCCGTATTTTACACACTGGTTGTGGATTTCGCTCATGATTTGGTGCAGCCGCAGGTCGACTTCGGCCGAGGTCCAACTTATATGCATGGCATTCTGCGACATTTCGAGGCCTGAAGTGGCCACTCCGCCGGCATTCACCGCCTTGCCCGGCCCGTACAGGATTTTGTTTTCCAGGAAAAGCTCAATTGCTTCGGGGGTACAGCCCATGTTCGAAATTTCGCCCACGCAGATCACGCCGTTTTGTACCAGTGCCAGCGCGTCTTCTTGGTTCAGTTCGTTTTGGGTTGCACAAGGGAGCGCAATGTCCACCTTGAGCTCCCATGGGCGCCTGCCGGGGACAAACAGCGCCCCGAACTTTTCGGCATAGGGCGCCACAATGTCGTTGCAGGTGGCACGCAGTTCAAGCATGTAGTCGATTTTTTCGCCCGAAATTCCGTTTCCGTCATAAATATACCCGTCGGGGCCAGAAATGGCAATCACTTTGGCTCCCATTTCGTTTGCCTTAATGGCTGCACCCCAGGCCACATTCCCGAATCCCGACAAGGCAATGGTTTTGCCCTTGATGTCGATTCCAGCTGTGTCGAGCATTTGTTTTACAAAATACAACCCGCCGAAGCCTGTGGCTTCGGGACGGATGAGCGATCCCCCGAATTCGAGGTTTTTCCCGGTGAGCACACCGGTGTTTTCACGGGCTAATTTTCGGTACATGCCGTATAAATAACCTATTTCGCGACCTCCAACGCCGATATCACCAGCGGGGACGTCGGTTTCGGGGCCGATGTGCCGCCACAGTTCTGTCATGAATGCCTGGCAGAAACGCATCACCTCTGCATCCGATTTCCCTTTCGGGTTGAAGTCGGAACCGCCTTTTGCACCGCCCATAGGCAGGGTTGTAAGGGCGTTCTTGAAAATTTGTTCGAATCCGAGGAATTTCAGGATCGAAAGGTTTACCGACGGATGGAACCGCAATCCGCCTTTGTATGGCCCTATGGCATTATTGAATTGTACCCTGTATCCCAAGTTTACTTGCACTTCGCCACGGTCGTCGACCCAAGGCACTTTGAAAGTGAAAATCCGGTCGGGTTCGACCAACCGTTCTGCGATTTTGGCTTTTTCAAATTCGGGATGTTCGTTGTACACTTCTTCGATGGTTACCAGCACTTCGTTTACCGCTTGCAAATATTCTTTTTCGCCCGGGTGCTTTGCTTCAAGCGATAGCATTAATTTTTCGATATTCATACAATTTGTGTTTTATAAATAAGTATAAATAATTTAGTCGACCTTTTCGGTTTTTCGGACTTGAAAACAGTCCGGGAATATAGAAACGGTGACAAAATGAAAGCAAAGTTTTAATAGTTTGCTAAATTAATTGAGTCTTTCTTCTTGAAAATGCTGTTTTGTGCGTGGTTGAGCTGTCGTTTCGGTTTTACATGCAAGTTTATTATTTTTATTTGGCATAATCAAATTTTTCCCAATAATTTTAGAATAATATTTCAATTCGCTTTGGCGTGAAATTGGATGTTGTATTTAATTTTCTGATTTATAGTGATATGTGGTGGGAATTAGTGTCAGGGTGCAACCAAGTGGCAGTGGACGGTTTCCTGCGGGGAGATTTCCCGGCTTACAAATTGAAAGTAACTGGTTTGGCCGGATTAAATTTATTGATTTTGCTTTTGTCCCGGTCATCTTTTCCGTTGATTCCATACTTTTTTGCCGTTTTGCGACTTGATTAATAACTTGAATGGTTCGTTTTGCTTTTTTATATTGTACGGTTTCGGAGCTGAGCATAAATTTTTGTATCTTTGCAAATTTATAAATTTAAGCAAAAGCAGCGTAATCGCAAGAGAATGGAACGCTGATTTGGCGGGTTGCAACAGATAAGATCCAAAAACGGATTTTACCCCTGGTGAACCGGGAGGATTTTTTCAAAGCAAGGCCTTGATCGTGTCGCCATGGCGATATGTAATCCATGTCCAATCCGCTAAACCAGTGCCTGCCTTGCAGGCGGGTTCTATTGTCTCCATAACATTCTAACTTAATATAAGCTCTATTGCTTTTTGAAAATTAATATTTTAACAAGTGAAAAAGTTCGGGTTCATTATTTTGCTTTTAGTATCGGGTTTTCAGGTGTTCGCGCAGGTTGCAGCAAAGTATCCTTACATTAAGACTTGGCGTATATCTGAGCGTTTTGCTGTTGCCGATACAATACCTGTCGATACCGTACATTTGAATTTCACCGAACGGAACCCGATTGACAGGTTTAGCATTGCAAATTCGTACAATGGGAATCTGGGCTCGCCCATCCAATCTAAAATATATTTCGACCGGCCTGCCAATACCGACTTCATATTCTCCAATGCCTATTTCCCCTACACGATGAATGTGCAGAATGCCACGTTCTACAATACAAAAACCCCTTACAGCAATCTCAACTACATAACCGGAGGGACAACCTACCGTAAGGAAGACAATATCAAGTTTATTTTTACGGCTAATGCAAACAAGAAACTGAATTTCGGGACCACGCTCGACTATATCTACGCGGTTGGCGAATATCGGAATCAATCGGTTAGGCGTTTTGCGGGTTCGCTTTTCGGAAGCTACAATGGGACACACTACAGTGCCACCGGGTTGGTTGCAACCAACAACCACAGCAATTTCGAGAATGGCGGTATTGCAAGCACCAAGGATGGAATTAACCCAACCGGAGTTGCCACAAAAGATATCCCGGTCAATATCACGGGTTATTCGAATTTCAGGCAGAATATTTTTTACTATAACCACCAATATTCCATTGGCTTCGAGCGCCCCGTGCGTGTAAGCAAGGATTCGATGGGTGTGGAATACGTCCCGGTGACACGCTTTGCCCACACTTTCAAGCTTGAGGACTCGCGAAAGCGTTATTTCGAAAATAATGTCATAACTGGCTTTTACACTAATACTTATGGTGTTGAAGCACAAACCAACGATACCTCGGCATTGCAGACACTCACAAACAACTTCTCGATAAGCATGGCCGAGGAATTCAACAAATGGATGAAATTCGGTTTGTCGGCATTTATCGAAAACGAAGTGCAGCGGTACACCTACGACAACTACAACTTGCTCAACCTGGAATTCAAGTCGAGTACAAAACTGGGCGGTGTCCTTTCGAAGCAGCAAGGCAGGCGGTTCAGGTACAACGCGCTGGGCGAGATGACCTTTGTGGGTTACAAGGCGGGCGATTTTGTCTTGCAGGGAAACATTGGCGGATTTTTTAAACTGTGGAACGACAGTATCTCGATGGTTGCCTCGGGTTTTGTGCGGAGCGATGAACCTTCGTGGATATTGCAACATTACCAGTCGAACCATTTCAGGTGGGACAATGACTTTTCGAAAGTTTACCGCACCCATGTGGGAGGGACTTTTTCACTCCCGACGAGGTTGTTTTCACTCAATGTCTCGATCGAAAACATTACGCGGATGATTTATTTCAATAAGTTGGCCTTACCGGAGCAGAATGATGGGAATGTGCAGGTTGTGGCTGCAAACCTGAAGCAGGATTTCCATTTTGGGAAATTCGCGCTCGAAAACAATGCTGTGTACCAGGTCAGTTCGCAGAAGGACGTATTGCCGCTACCCATGCTGGCCTTGTTCCACAACCTTTATTTCCACGACATATGGTTCCATGTGCTGAGCGTGCAGCTTGGAGCTACCGTGCGCTACCATACAGCCTATCATGCACCGGCCTATATGCCGGCAACCGGGCAGTTTTACTCGCAGTCGGAAACCTTGATCGGGAATTATCCTGTCGCGAATATCTATGCCAACTTCCATTTGAAAAGAACCCGTTTCTTCCTTGAATATTACCATATTAACCAGAAGTTCATGGATGGGGCATATTACTCAATGCCTGGTTACCCGCTAAATCCCAAAGTCACGAAACTGGGTATTTCATGGAACTTCTATGATTAATATCCGGGAAAAATCTGTATTATGAAACTGAAAATACAAATCGGATTCGTTCTGCTGGTTGCAATGTTGCTTTTTAGCATCGTCATGTGGGTGCGCTATACCCGCAGCCATGTACACGATTTGCCAAGCATTATGGAGTCGGGGCGGCTTTCGGTGCTGACCGACAGCGGGAGGATGGGGTTTTCGGTAAAAGGTGACAGCGTGTCGGGTTTCCAGTACGAAATAGTAAAGGCCTTTGCCGATACGCTGGGCCTTGAGTTGGTGGTGACCGAGCAAAGCGACCTGAAAGCCTGCATGGAGGACCTGAATAGTGGCGATTATGATATCATCGCCGACTTTGTCCCCATAACCACCGAGTGGAAGGGACAAGCGCTTTTCACAAATCCATTGTTTGTTTCGAGGCAGGTGCTGGTTCAGCGGTTCGTAACCGATTCAACCTTGGTTACAATCCCCCACCAACTAGCGAACGACAGTGTTTTCATTCCCCTGAATTCGGCCTATAAAATGCGGTTAATGCATTTGTCCGACGAAATAGCCGAACCTGTCCACATTATCGAAATGAAAAACATGGGTACCGAACAACTGGTGCGGATGGTGGCGGAAGGCAAAATTAAGAATACCATTTGCGACGAGAAGTTTGCAAAAATATTGAAATTGCAATATCCCGATATCGATATTTCATTTCCAATCGGGTTTGAACAACAGCAAGCCTGGGTTGTTCATTTGAAATCACCCCTTTTGCTTGCCCGGTTGAATGAGTTTTTGAGCGATTTTATCGGAAGTTCAGCTTATTGGGAAATTTACAGCAAATACCATTGATTTGTTTTATATTTGTCGAACAAACCACCTATAGTTAAAAATGCCATTAAATATACCATTGACCCTGCCGGCCGTTGATGTCCTCCTCAAGGAAAACATCTTTGTGATGGATTCGGAACGTGCTTCGAGCCAGGAAATACGACCGCTTAAAATAGTGATTCTGAACCTCATGCCGATAAAGGTCACAACCGAAACTGATTTGATCCGGTTGTTGTCGAATTCGCCCTTGCAAATCGAGATTGACTTCCTGCACATGGAAAGCCATACTTCGAAAAATACGCCTATCGAACACTTGATGACGTTTTACAAGACTTTTGACGAAATAAGCAAGAGCAATTACGACGGCATGATAATTACCGGTGCGCCCGTGGAGCAGATGGAATTCGAACAGGTGAACTACTGGCAGGAACTTACCCGTATTTTCGATTGGGCAAAAACGCATGTGACTTCCACCTTCTTTATTTGCTGGGCTGCGCAGGCCGGGTTGTACCATTATTACGGGATACCTAAATACCAGCTCGATGCCAAAATGTTCGGTGTGTTCGAACATGTGAAATTCGACCATTTGAATCCCATTTTCCGTGGGTTCGACGATATTTTCTATGTACCGCACAGCCGCCATACCGAAGTCAGGGCGGAAGATATCCGCCGTGTTCCTGAACTGACATTGCTTTCCGAATCGGCCGAATCGGGGGTTTACATGGTTATGGCCCGGAATGGACGTGAATTTTTCATTACCGGGCATTCGGAATATTCGCCCCACACGCTCGACACGGAATACAAGCGCGACCTGGCGAAAGGGTTGCCCATCCAAATGCCGAAAA
>DATGXD010000291.1:0-2580 GCA_035299105.1 Paludibacter sp.
ATTGCGCCCGCCGTCGTCCTAGATGGAAAAGTGGCTGGAGGACAAACAGCAGAGTCAACTCTGGAGCGAGTGAAAGAGTGGGAAGGGGCGAAAAAAGCCTGAAGGATGAAATGGGGGTCGGTTGCCGACTCAAGAGAGCGCTTTCATCCTTCATCGAATTAGTTAGCAAAGGACAACAGATATGGAGTGGACTGAACTGCTGGAACTGGCAGAAAAGGAGCGCAAGGCTCAGAAAACAATTCGCTTGTATTGCTGTACATCCACCGGTTGCCAAGCGGCGAACTCCCTCGCCGTGAAAAAAGCCTTGGATCAGGCGGTTGAGGCGGCTGGAATGAGCGATCGCGTTCAGGTTGTGGGCGTGGGTTGCATGGGATTTTGTGGTCAGGGGCCAATGGTGGAAGTGGACACCACTAGCCGAACCGTTGCAATCGAAGGAGAGTCGGGATTCCACTATGAAAAAGTCACCCCAGAGCAAGCGCCTTCGATTATTGAAGCCCTCAATGGTGGTGAAGCCACAGCCTTACAAGGAGATTCCCAGCACCCCTTTTTTGCACGTCAATTGAAGATTGTTCGAGAACATAGTGGCAAGATTGACCCAGAGCGAATTGAAGAATATATCGCGATTGGAGGATACCAGGCTCTATATCGTGTCCTGCACGATATGACCCCAGATGATGTGATTAAGGAAATCACCAAATCGGGGTTAAGGGGAAGGGGGGGTGCCGGTTATCCGACGGGTTTGAAGTGGGCAACAGTTGCCAAAACACCACCGGGACAAAAGTATGTAATTTGTAATGGGGATGAAGGCGATCCAGGGGCATTTATGGATCGCAGCGTCTTGGAAAGTGACCCCCATCGGGTGTTAGAAGCAATGGCGATCGCTGGTTATGCGATCGGTGCAAATCAGGGTTACATCTACGTCCGCGCCGAATATCCCCTAGCTATTTCTCGCCTGCAAAAAGCGATTATGCAGGGGAAAAAATTAGGGGTTTTAGGGACACAAATCTTCGGTTCTCCCTTTGATTTTCGCATTGACATCCGCGTCGGAGCTGGAGCGTTTGTATGTGGGGAAGAAACCGCCCTCATTGGCTCAGTTGAAGGCGGTAGAGGCAACCCGCGACCCCGTCCTCCTTATCCGGCAGTGTCCGGTTTATGGGGCTGTCCAACCTTAATTAACAACGTTGAAACCTTCGGTAATATTGTCCCGATTATCACCAAAGGAGGCGATTGGTTCGCCAGCATTGGCACCGAAAAGAGCAAAGGCACCAAAATCTTCTCCCTCACCGGCAAAATCCGCAATACAGGTTTAATTGAAGTGCCAATGGGCATTAGCTTGCGGGAAATTGTCGAAGATATGGGCGGCGGTGTCGTGGGCAGTTCCGTGAAAGCCGTACAAACCGGCGGCCCATCGGGGGGATGCATCCCGACCTCAGCCTTAGATACACCTGTGGATTACGACTCACTCGCTGCACTTGGCTCGATGATGGGTTCTGGCGGTATGGTGGTCATGGATGAAGACACCAGCATGGTGCAAGTGGCTCAGTTTTACATGGAATTCTGTCGAGGGGAGACCTGCGGCAAGTGTATTCCTTGTCGCGTGGGAACGGTGCAGATGTATCAACTTTTAACCAAAATCCTCAACAAACAAGCCACCCCAACTGACCTGGAAAAACTCAAAGAACTGTGCGACATGGTGAAAAATACCAGTTTGTGTGGTTTAGGTCAGACCGCACCGAACCCGGTGATTAGTACCTTGCGCTATTTCGAGGAAGAATATCTGGAATTACTGCAAAAGCAACCAGTATCCGCCCGTAATGGTCAGCGCGGGTAAGACCAATACGTAGAAGATTTGAGCATCATCGCAGCCTCTTGAGATAGGACAAAAAATCATGTCAGTAAAAACACTAAAAATTAATGACATCGATGTTGCGGTTGAGGAGGGCAAAACGATTTTAGACGCGGCAAAAGAAGCGGGTATTCGGATTCCTACCCTGTGTCATTTAGAGGGGGTTTCCGATGTGGGCGCTTGTCGTTTATGCCTGGTAGAAATTAAAGGAATTAACAAGTTACTTCCTGCGTGTGTGACCGAAGTTGCTGAAGGCATGGAAATCCACACCCATACGGAACAATTGCAAGAGTATCGTCGCATGATTGTGGAAATGCTGTTTGCGGAAGGCAATCACGTCTGTGCGGTTTGTGTGGCGAATGGGAATTGCGAACTGCAAGATTTAGCGATCGAAACGGGAATGGATCATTCACGCTTTAGCTACCGTTTCCCCGAACGAAAAGTTGATATTTCCCACAAACAATTTGGCATTGACCACAACCGCTGCGTGATGTGTACTCGTTGCGTGCGGGTGTGTGACGAAATCGAAGGGGCGCACGTTTGGGATGTGGCTTATCGCGGGCCGGCCTGTCAAATTATTGCCGGATTAAATCAGCCTTGGGGCGCGGTGGACGCTTGTACCGCCTGCGGGAAGTGTGTGGAAGCTTGCCCGACAGGGGCGATTTTCCGCAAGGGTTCGACGGTAGCCGAAATGACACGCGATCGCTCGAAACTGGAATTTTTAGTGACAGCAC
>DATGXD010000292.1:0-1500 GCA_035299105.1 Paludibacter sp.
TTGTACAATATTTCCAACCTGACTTTGGTTGGCGAGGGGATTGCCTGGCCTCCTGTCCGGGTTTGGTGTTCTTTCAATTTGGTGAGCGAATTCTGGGCGTTTTTCCACTCCCCGGAAACCAGGGCCTCGGAAACGGCTTTATAATAATTCGCAACCAGCAGCATGGATTCCGGTTGATTTTCAGCGGGTTCAAATTCATTTTCGTTGTGCAAGTCGCTCAATGCTAACCATTTGTTGTTACCTGCCTGTGGAACGAATGCAGGCATTTCTCCATTGAAAATCCCGTAACAGATATTGATGCGTTCGTCCACATTCAGTATTTCCTTGTCATAACTGTTTTGGTCGCTTTGGGGCTTGTGGTAAACTTGCTCCACCTTGTCCTTCAACCGGTAGGCCGAGTTGTTCTCAAAGTCATAAGCCTGGTTGTACGAAATATAACCATTTACCGCCCCCAATTCCTTGGCCAACTCGGGATTTGCCACCTTTATCATGCGTTCGTTCAGCCAGTCCGATGGCCTGGTGCTCATGCTGATAATCACTTCGACGGGCTTTTTCCCGTTGTAATTGCTTTTTTTATATATTTTCCGCAAAAGGTCGGAAGCCAGCGTGCCGAAAGGTTCGATTCTCCCCTGGGCCTTGTCCTGTACCAATAGGCTGTTCAGGGTAGCCAGATGGTCGTTTTTTGTGAGGTTTTGTGCCACAGCCTGGTACGATGCAAAAACCAGGACAAGCACCAGCAACAGGTTTTTCCCCGACTTGCGTTCCTTTTGCACTTCGCTTATCATGTTTAAAAGCTTGCTGAAACGGCTGTTCTTGTTGAATAATGTCCACGTCATCCCCAGCAAAAGGAGCAGGTAACCGGTGTACGAAACAAATGTTCCCCAATAATCGTGGCTGACCGAAAGGATGGTTCCTTGCTCATCCTCGTCGTACGAGGTCTGGAAGAAGCGGTAACCCTTGTATTTCAGGATATTGTTCATGAAAATCCGGAAAGGTATTTCGGCCTTTTGCTCCGGGTCGGAAACCGAAATTTCACTGGCGTACGACGAAGGGCTGTCGGATCCGGGATACCGTTCGATTTCGAATTTCCGCAGTGTGATGCTGAAAGGCATTTTCCGTGTCAACATGCCATACGAAAGCGTTACTTCCACATCCCCCAATTTACAGCTTACCGGTTCGGAAACCTGGTTTTCGGCTGTCAGCAGATGGACTTTCCTCGTCACGTTGTCATCGCTTACATTGAATACGATTGCATTCTTGTTCGAAGCCTTCATGCCCGATTCACCCATTCCGGAACTAATCGGCGCCAAGTCCTTCTTCGCTTTTGGCATAAAACTCTTTATCACGAAAACAATATTTCCGGCTTGGTATATTGTCCTTTGCTTTGCCTCAATCCAGGCATTGGATTCCAGCTCTTCCTGGCTTTTTTCCATCATGCCCATTTCCACCAGCGGCATCTTGCTTTTGAAATACAACTGGTCATCCTGGAACGAAAACAAC
>DATGXD010000293.1:0-14113 GCA_035299105.1 Paludibacter sp.
CCGCCCGAACCCATCATCGAGCCGGCTTCTGTCAGGTTGTCGTAGTCGATAGGCGTGTCGAGGTGGTGTTCGGTAAGGCAACCGCCCGAAGGACCGCCCGTCTGAACCGCTTTGAATTTCTTCCCATCCTTGATTCCGCCCCCGATTTCAAAAATGATTTCGCGTAGCGTGATTCCCATGGGTACTTCAATCAGCCCCACATTGTTGATTTTCCCGGCAAGGGCAAATACCTTTGTACCTTTCGATTTTTCGGTACCAATGCTTGCAAACCACTCGGCGCCTTTGTTGATAATCACCGGGATATTGGCAAAAGTTTCCACGTTGTTCACGTTTGTCGGTTTCCCGAGGTAACCCGAAACCGATGGGAATGGCGGTTTGAAGGTAGGTTCGCCACGCAACCCTTCCATGGAGTGTATCAATGCCGTCTCCTCGCCACAGACAAAAGCCCCGGCCCCGAAACGCAGTTCTATATCAAAGTCAAAGCCGGTACCCATAATGTTGGTACCAAGCAGTCCAAGTTCACGGGCCTGGTTAATAGCCATTTTCAGGCGGGTAATGGCAAGCGGATACTCGGCACGGATATACACGAGGCCTTTGCTGGCACCGATGGAATAGCCACAAATGGCCATTGCCTCAATAACCGAGTGGGGGTCGCCCTCGAGGATGGCACGGTCCATGAATGCCCCGGGGTCGCCCTCGTCGGCATTACAAACCACGTATTTCTGGTCGGCTTCCACTTTGCTGGTAATTTCCCATTTGAGACCAGTAGGAAAACCGCCTCCACCACGACCGCGCAAACCCGATTTTTTAATCAGGTCGATGGTCTGGCGCGGACTCATTTGGGTCAGCACTTTTCCCAAGGCCTGGTAACCATCATTCACAATGGAATCGCTGATGTTTTCGGGGTTAATGGCTCCACAGTTACGCAATGCAATGCGGTATTGTTTTTTATAAAAGCCCATGTGGTCCGAATCACTCACCTTTTCATTTACAGCAGGATCGGTATAGAACAGGCGTTCCACTGGCTTCCCCTTCACAATGTGTTCATCCACAATGTCCCTTGCATCGGTAGGGGTCACTTCCGTGTAAAAAGTGTTGTCGGGCAACACTTTCACAATAGGTCCTTTCTCGCAGAAACCAAAACACCCGGTCATGGTTACCTGAACTTCGTTTTGCAGCCCTTTGTCATTCAGGATTTCAACCAGGCTCGAGTCCAGGCTTTTGCTTTGCGCTGCCTGGCAACCGGTTCCTCCGCAGACATGAATGTGCTTTTTGAACCGGGCCTTGCCGTCTTCAAGCACCTCTTTCATTTTAACGAGTTCTGCCAAAGATTTTACTTTTGTCATAATTGCTTTTTATCGTGAGTTTTAATTTATTACATTAAATTTCGAGAACCTTCGAAAATCGATATAAAAAAAACATGCCCGTTCCGCCTGCCGGAAAGAACCGACCGATAGGACAAGAATTGGTTTAACTATTCGGAACAAACTATAGAAAATGGAGAATCAGAACATTACTTCCTGCTTGTATTTGCAAGGGAATCATCTGCCTCGGAATAAAACAACAGGAAATCAACATAAGATTAAACAACCTATGGATCAAAGATTTAAACCTTCAAACCAACCGATTGAAATTTTGCACAAAAGTAGTACATATAATTCAGCGGAGCAAGAAATTAGAGAAATATTTCTTTATTTAAAGAGAATATAAATAACCATTCCGGTTTACTTAAAAACACGCAAATCCGAAGGACTTGGATGTGACACAATATGGAACCCCGGAGGGAATTCAACACACAAGCACCTGTTGTCAACCCCATCCGGGATCCGGGACTTGCCGACCCGTTTTCTGCGGATCCATCCGCGGTCAACCACATTGAATCCTTTAGTTGCACCGACCGTTGGTTCGGGATTCTGGTATGAATTCCTTTCTTGTTCAATAAGAGTTTGCCTTATACCGAGCTCACGTTAAAAACAATATCCACAGGAACAAAAAAAGGTGGTAAAAAATACCACCTTTCTGTGTCAAACAATCTGTTCGTCGTATTTTCAGCCAACCACTTCGCCTATCAGCGTTGCGGAAGATGCGCTAAGGATTTTCACGCGGATTGTTTCACCGATTCTGCGTCCTGCCCGCGGAAAAACCACCACCTTGTTTTGCGACGAACGCCCGAACAACTGCTCCTTCGATCGTTTCGAAAAACCCTCCACCAGCACTTCAAAGGTTTTTCCAATATCGCGCTGGTTGCTTTCGTTCGACAACACGTTCTGCAAATCGATGATTTCGGCCAGGCGGCGGAGTTTTATTTCCTCGCTCACGTTATCAGGCAGGCTTTTCGCGGCGAATGTGCCGGGACGTTCGGAATATTTGAACATGAATGCCATGTCGAAGCCCACCTCGCGCATCAGCGACAAAGTCTGCCGGTGGTCGTCCTCCGTTTCGTCGTGGAATCCGCAAAAGACATCGGTGCCAATGGTAGCATCCGGTAAAATACGGCGGATGGCCGCAATGCGTTCGAGGTACCATTCGCGGGTATATTTGCGGTTCATGAGCTTAAGAATGGCGTTACTCCCCGACTGCACAGGCAAATGGATGAACCTGCATAAGTTCGGATATGCGGCAATGGTTTCGAGCGTACGGTCGCTCATGTCCTTCGGGTGCGAGGTGGTGAAACGGAAGCGGATCCCGGGTGCAGCTTCGGCCACTATGCGTAGCAGGTCCGGAAACTCAATTTCAACGCCATTGTTTTCGCTGCGGTAGGAGTTCACATTCTGCCCGAGCAAGGTCACTTCCTTGAAATTCTTGGACTGCAAATCCTTCAGTTCCTTCAGGATACTTTCCACATCGCGGCTACGTTCACGGCCCCGGGTATAAGGCACAATGCAGTACGAGCAGAAATTGTTGCAACCCCGCATAATGGAAATAAATCCCGAGATTGGGTTTCCAATGCGCGAGGGCAGCACATCCCGGTAAGTTTCGGTGGTCGAAAGCTCCACATTAATGGCTTTATTCCCGTTTTCCACCTCGCCGATCAAATGCGGTATGTCAAGGTAAGCATCCGGCCCAACCACGATATTCACACCGTGATCGCTTATCAATTCATCCTTCACCCGCTCGGCCATGCATCCAATCACTCCCACAATGAGATTCTTTTTGTTTTTCCGTTTCAGCGACTGGAAATATTTGAGCCGTTGCACCACTTTTTGTTCCGCATTATCGCGGATGGAGCAGGTGTTCACAAATATTGCATCGGCATCCGTAATCTTGTCGGTCAGTTCAAACCCATCCATTTGCATGATGGATGCCACCACTTCACTATCGGCCACATTCATTTGGCAGCCGTAGGTTTCGATAAAAAGCTTCTTGTCGTTCAGCACGGATTTAGAGTCCGGCGAACCCACAATTTGTTCGTTTGTATTCATTTTCTTGATTTTTTATTCCATAGCACAAAGGTACATCATATAATCAAACCGGCAAAAGCCCATTTTTGCATATTTTAACTCTCTTATTATTTCATTTGCACATTCCTAAGAATGAATAATTTATAGGTTAAATGCCGAAAGCGAATGAACAATTTCAAAAATTATTTTCGAGAATACCCCTCCAGGCACTTGGATGATTGAAAAATTATTCTCACTTTTGCAGAGTAAACAAACAGATAAATTTTTCATAGTTAAGGTTTAGGTTAAAATGTGCAATGGGTGGCTGTGAAGTTACCCATTGCTTTTTTTCATTCCTTTGCAACCAATAAAATGAACGGGGTTCACGCCGAATTCGGAAAATGATTCGTACCTTTGCGATACACTAAACTGCAAACGATTATGGACAGCATTGGCGATTATGTATACTTGATTGTTTTAGTGATTGCCGCATTAAGCGGGATTCTGGGAAAGCGAAAAAAAGCCGAAACGAATTCGGCACCGGCGAAACCCAAACGAAGCTGGGAAGATGTGCTGAGGGACTTGACCTCGATTGAGGACATAGAGGAGGAAACCAAAGAGGAAGTGACGGAAGAAAAAGCCGGGAAACCGTCCATGGCCTGGGAACGTAAGGCCGAACCAGCACCCGAAATGAGCTACGAAACCCTAGCCGACACTTCGGTGCTGAAAGCCACAAAACAGGTCGCAAAAAACCCGAGCCACCTTTCGACAACGCTAGCGGAACATAAAACCGCCACCACAACGGACAATGTCGGGCATTTCATGTTCAACTCGGTGGAAGATGCCAGGAAGGCTTTTATTTATTCCGAGATTTTCAACAGGAAATATTGAAAAAAACAGGCGCCAAATGAACGGAACACGCTGGTAATACGTTACTGTACAAGACGTATGGAAATGCAGGACAAAAGACCAGGGAGGGGCAATGAAGAGGTCCGGGCGGCCACAAGAAAATCGCGAACCTGGCCAATCCGGCTACCTGGAAAACGGGAACAAATTCCACGATACCCCATCATTCGTCCCACTTTACTGGGGCGTATACGAAAAAAAGCTTGTATATTTGCCACTCGTTTAAATAGAAACAAAATCAGGACAAGAGTTCCGGCTTCATCTGGCCGGAATTCTTTTTGCTATTATACATCAAAAAAACAACCTAAAAAGAAATTAAAGCTATGGCAGTAAATTATATGACCGCCGAAGGGTACAAGAAACTGGTAGATGAATTGAATGAACTTGAAAGTGTACAGCGGCCGGCCATTTCCAAACAAATAGCAGAAGCACGCGACAAGGGGGATTTGTCGGAAAATGCAGAATACGATGCTGCCAAGGAAGCCCAAGGCATGCTCGAAATGAGGATTTCGATACTGAAAGAAATGGTAGCTTCGGCCCGCATGATTGACGAAACTAAAATCAACACCAAGGAAGTACAGATACTTACGCGGGTCAAGATCAAAAACATCAAAACCAGCCAAATTATGAGCTACATGATAGTTTCCGAGAGTGAAGCCAACTTCAAGGAAGGGAAACTGTCGGTTACAACACCCATTGCCAAAGGTTTGCTTGGGAAAAAAGTGGGCCAGACAACCACCGTTTCGGTACCATCGGGGACACTTGAATTCGAAATATTGGAAATCAGCCTTTAGAAATAGCAGCAAGAGGTGAGGAGCAAGTGCAATATCAATTTAACTGATTAACTAACCGACTAATCGACCAACTACAAGATGACAATTTTCAGCAAAATCATAGCCGGCGAGATTCCATGTTACAAGATTGCAGAAGATGACCGTTTTTTTGCCTTCCTGGATATCAACCCCATGATGGAAGGCCACACCCTGGTTGTTTCGAAAAAAGAGGAAGACTACCTTTTCGACCTTGATGAGGATACCCTCGGCAAGTTGATGCCTTTTGCCCGGAAAGTGGCTGACGCTATCAAAAAAGCCATACCCTGCAACCGGGTTGGAGTGGCTGTGCTTGGACTTGAAGTGCCTCACGCGCACATGCACCTGATACCGATTAACCGCGAGGGCGACATGAATTTCAGGAACCCGAAACTGAAATTGAGTGCCGAAGAAATGGCCGGGATAGCCGCCGCCATCAGAAGCCACCTGTAAGAAACAAGTTCGTAAGCCCGTATAAAAAAAGCTGTTTCCAAACCGGGAACAGCTTTTACTTTTTTTTTGCAGGGACACCGCTTACTTCTTTTTACGGCTAAGCCTGTGGTAAGTTTCCTGCAAGTTGCGGTACATGCTGTTGTTCTTGGGAATTATCCGCTTGGTAAACATCTTGGTGTAATTCAGCAACACATCGAAATAGACATACAATGTTGAATAATTTTCAACCTTGGCGAATACCGACTGGTTGATAATCCTGATCATGTACTGCGATATTTCGTAATAAACGCGCGCCGTGAACTGGTTCAGGTTATCGGTGAAATCCGCTTGAGTCTTCACAATCTCATTCAAGTCGAGCAATAAAATCCTGGGGTTTTCGTTTGCCATCTTTCGCATTTCGTCGTTCAATAATTTATGCGACACATGCCGGTCTTTATAGAATTCCTCCTTGTTGGCTTCGTACGGGAATTCCACTCCCAGAATCAGGCAAAGCCTTGTATCCTTGTGCAGGTAGCCCAACACCTTGTCGATTCTTTCACGGTAATCGGCCGGGGTTGTTTTCCCCACAAATTCATATTTGGAGGCAAACTTCCTCAGGTATTCTTCCGTAAATTTATTGTTGGAAGAAAACAGGGATCCATCCAGGATGCCCGGCCAATATTGCGGGCTGGTAAGGGGAAACTGGTATGAACCAAAAGTCACAAGCAGGCCCGATTTTTTTTCCCTGTAAATGCCTGCATACGATTCGACCAACGTGCTTAAAAAAACCACATCGTATTTTTCCTTGAAAATCCGGCCTTTCATCATGTCCTCATCAAAGAAAACACAATCGTCCAGTATTTCCTGCTTCTGGCGTTCGGAGTACTCCTTCAACCCCACAACCTGAACCGAATGGTTGTGCGCCTCGATAACATTGCCTCTTCTGGGATTTACATAATTAAAGTCGCAGTCGAACAAATCGCTGTTTTTTATGTACGCTATGGACTTTGAAAAGTCGCATGGGCTTTTAATCAAAAACTTCGACCGGCCCGAAATATCGGTTCCGGAAGTTCCGGAGGTTTCGGCAAGCACCGGCTCGGGCATCTGGAAATGATTAATCCAGGCAGGCGTTTCCGAACGGTTGACATGCGAAATCACTTCACCCGACACTTCGAGTTCCGGATAATTCAATGTAGCATACACATACTGTTCCACGCCCAACCCAATGGTACGGCACGAAAACAGGAAATGCTCAAGCCTACGATTGCCAAGGGCGTAAAAACCAACTATGCCGTACTTGCCGAATTTATCTTGAACCGACACATAGCCACACCGGAATTCCTTATCTGCCAAGAGTTTGTCGAGTTCCTGCTTCGAAATCCTTTTCTTGGTGTAATTCAGTTGGTTCGAACGCATGATCAGGTCGTGGATACGCTCGGCTTCGGGCAAACAATCTTCCACAATTTCGACCTTGACATTGCTTGCAAACAGGAAATCCTCGTTGCTTCCATATTTTTTCTGCTCCACACCCTTCCTCTCGAGCAGCTTATACTGTTCGAGCCGGGTGTGCAAGGCATCCTTTTTCCCAAGCGCGCGGGCAAAAGCAATCAGGTCGGGAATCACATGTGGACTCGACACCATGATACCGGGAGAATAATGCTTCACTTCCTCGAGGTTGGTGATTTCATCGTCGATAAACAGCACATTTTCGGGACGCAGGGACATGGACTTTATCATTTCACAAACCCGCTGGCCTTTAGGCGTCCACTCAATGGAAGGAAACACGAAATAATCGAAAACTCCGAGCTCGGTCAATTTGCTGGCAACCACATCGTATGTGTTTTTTGAACATATCGAATTGATTATCCCACCATCGGTAAGCGACAGCAGCAGTTCCTTATTCCGCCCGATGGGCTGGATCTCGCCCTCGGTGATTGTCCCGGACCAAAACGTATTATCAAGGTCCCAAATCACTAATTTTATTTTTTCAAATTCCATAATTCAAGTTTTAGGTGTTTTTTATGACGTTCAGCATATAGCATTCCCACAAAAGCAACCCCGACCGGCAGCTTTTAAAAAACGGCATGCACCCGGCATGAAGCAGCACTCAAAATTGCAAGGCCTGGTTTTCAATTATTTGCATACCATAACTTTGTTTCAAGTATATTTACAACGTATATTTCGGTCAGAATGTTTTTTTTGGGGAACACAAACAGTTCACAATCAAAAGAAGAGATTTTCACCCGCGTATTGCCATACCAAGCGAAACCCTTGCCGAACCGCTCGAACGGGAATAGAAGCAAATCTCATTCCCCCACTTTTACCGATGTCATGGATAATGACCCCATAATATGCTTATCGTTAAAAAACGACAACGGTTCCTCATCATTTTTCAATGCCAATGCGTACAGCAAAGGCAAAAAATGCTCGGGAGTGGGTGCGGCCAACTGCACATCTCGACCAAGAAGCAGATAATCAATCAGTTCGTCGTGCCTGTTTTCCATGATCCGCTGTTTGATAATCCCTGTTGCCCTTATCGCCCAATCGAAGCCAAACTCTTCTTCCGCCGCTTTATCCCAGGCAATCCTTTGCAGGTTATGCACGATGTTGCCACTACACAATATCAAAATGCCTTTTTCGCGGAACGGGAACAATTGCCTGGCAAACTCGTAATGCCCCCGCGGGGTTAAACCAGAATCCAGGCTCAGCTCGACAACCGGAATACGGGCATCGGGATACATGTGTCGAAGTATGCTCCAAGTACCATGGTCCAATCCCCATTTTTCATCAGGCTCGGCTGTAGTTGTCCGCATAATTTCACCTGCCAACTCTGGATCTCCCGGTGCCGGATACTGGATTTCGTACAATTCAGGTGGAAAACCTCCAAAATCATGGATTGTAGGCGGGTGTGGCATGGCAGTAACCCGGGTGCCACGGGTTTGCCAATGTGCCGAGACACAAAGTATCGACCTGGGAACAGGCAAAGTTTCACCAAGATTTTTCCACGACCGGACAAAATCGTTGTCCTGGATAGCATTCATCGGCGACCCGTGCCCAACAAACAAAACGGGCATTAGGTTGGTATCTTTTTCGGCAGGAGGTGTATGCAGTTCCATAATACATGCTTTTAATTATTTGATTATCACACTATTTTAAAACCAATCATCTTGCAAATTTAAGTCAAACATCCAAGCGGCACAAGGTTGTTTCAAAAGTTTTTTTTAACCGCCCTCCGGCCCATGGGATTTTATTTCGTGAATACCCCGGATTGATTTAAACTATCCATGCGACATTTTTGTTATAGCCTGCAAAAACAGTGGCTTTATATTCAAGTATAAACTATCCAACCATAAGATTCAAGTATAAAAGTCGCGTACACTTAATCCATTAACAAACAACACTATGGAAACAGGAAATGTAATTATCGGAGTAGTGGTCGGAGCGGCCGTGGGTGTGGCACTTGGAATTTTATTTGCCCCCGCCAAAGGATCAGTCACACGCCGTAACATCAAACGTGAGACCGAAAGGCAGGTCGAAGATTTGAAAGACAGGTTCAACGATTTGATTGATGACCTTGCCGAAAAGTTCGACACGGTGAAAGAAGATGTGGCCGGCTTTGCGGAAAAAGTAATGGGCAAAACCGAAGAAACTGTGACAGCCAAAAGCTGATATGGCCACGTGGCTGTAACATGAAGTCTGCCCTGCGAATTTCCCTGCCTTAGGATTTTTGGGGTGGACTTTTTTTGTTGGCCTACCGGATTACCCAACCCGCTTACCAACCTGGGAATCATGAAAAACAAAAACCCCGGCCTCATTTGTTGAAGCCGGGGTTCCCGTTTTTATAATTTCTTCAGAACCAAAGCAGTCCGAGCCGGGATATATAACTTAAGCCATTCCCTTCCAACTATTTCCTTCGGATTTGGCAACGTGGAATGCACCACACTTTCGTCAACCAGGTTGAAACCACCAAAAATCGGATTATCGGTATTCAATACTATTTTGTAACTGCCGCTGTCGGCCAAAATGCCATAATCGGTGAACGACATGCTGCCGTTGAAATTGAAAATAAAAACAAACTTGCCGCGTTGGTATACAAGCACCTGGTCGCTCTCTTTGTCCCAGAGTTGCTGGATTTTTGTTTTATTAAACGATGGCACGGAATTAATCAGGTCAATCATGGCCCGGTCAAACTCACCAAGTGCATTGTACAGATAATTCTCATTATCAACCAATTCCCATTGACGGCGGGCATATTTGTGCGACCATCCATTCCCTTCGCGCGGGAAATCAATCCACTCCGGGTGCCCGAATTCATTACCCATGAAGTTCAGGTAACCCCCGTTCATGGTTGTTGCCGTAATCAACCTGATCATTTTGTGAAGGGCAACACCCCGGTCGACCACCAGCGTATTGTCGCCACGCTGCATATGCCAATACATTTCGGCATCAATCAGGCGGAAAATAATGGTCTTGTCGCCCACCAACGCCTGGTCGTGGCTTTCGGCGTAACTTATGGTTTTTTCGTCCGACCGGCGGTTGGTCAGTTCCCAGAAGATATTCCCCACCTTCCAGTCTTCATCCTTCAATTCCTTGATCAGCTTGATCCAATAATCGGGGATTCCCATAGCCATGCGGTAATCGAAGCCGATGCCGCCATGCTCCACTTTGGTGGCCAGGCCGGGCATGCCGCTCACCTCTTCGGCAATGGTAATGGCGGTTGGTTTTACCTGGTGGATTAGCTTGTTGGCAAGGGTCAGGTAACAAATAGCGTCGCCGTCCTGGTTCATGTTGTAATACGCATCGTAGCCGGTGAAATTCTCGCCCAAGCCGTGGCTCCGGTACAGCATGGAAGTCACCCCATCGAACCTGTAGCCATCGAAATGGTATTCTTCGAGCCAGTATTTGCAATTCGACAACAAGAAGTGCAACACAGCCGGTTTGGCATAGTCGAAGCAAAGCGAGTCCCATGCCGGATGCTCGCGCCGCGAACCACCATGGAAATACTGGTAAGGCGTGCCATCGAAACGTCCAAGCCCTTCCACCTCGTTGCGCACGGCGTGGGAATGAATCAGGTCCATGACAACGGAAATACCCAGCCCGTGGGACTCATCGATTAGCTGCTTCAGCTCCTCGGGAGTACCAAAGCGCGATGAGGCCGCGAAAAAGCTGGAAACATGGTAACCGAACGAGCCGTAGTATGGATGTTCCTGGATAGCCATGATTTGAATGCAGTTGTAACCTGCACGTGCAATCCGTGGCAACACATCCGTCCGGAATTCGTTGTAAGTGGAAACCTTTTCCCCGGAACTCGACATGCCGATATGGCATTCGTAAATAAGGAGCGGGTCTGTTTTCGGTTTAAAGTTTTTGTTCTTGAACACATAGGGCTTGAACGGGCTCCAGACCTGCGCACTAAAGATCTTGGTCGCATCGTCCTGGACCACCCTGCGGCACCAAGCCGGGATACGCTCGCCGCTTCCCCCCTCCCACTCCACCAGCAGCTTATAGAACTGCGAGTGTACAATGGCATACTCGGGCAAACGGACTTCCCACACGCCGTTTTGAAGTTTCCTCAACTGGTAATCCAAATGCCGCTGCCAGTTGTTGAAGTCGCCAATAAGGAATATTGCCGTGGCATTGGGCGCCCATTCGCGAAAAACCCAACCATCGGACACACGGTGCAAACCAAAATACAGGTATCCGGTGGCAAAAGCCGACAAGTCAGGATTATCGCCAATCAATTTTTTTTCCACACGTTCGAAATAATCGTAGCGGCCGGTAATTGCATCAGCATAGGGAGCCAGCCACGAATCGGATTTTAATATCTCAAGTTCTTTCATAAATTACTTTGGCTTTGACCATGATTTTGCATGATCCGCGGTATTGAAGAAAACAAATTTAATTTTATCAACAAAAAGCATCCTGAAAAGTTTAGGCCACCCGTGTTTTAAGCAGCCTTTGGGAACTTCGCAACTACACCTCCCAGACACAAACGGTTCCTGTTTCGAACCTGCAACAATCAATAGAACATTGTTCGGCCCATATACTCAAAAAATCATTGCAGCGCTTGGAAAGTTGATTTCCCAAGCGCTGCAATGTATCGGTTAGCGGAGCACTTTCACTATGATTTTCTTTTGGGCACCTTTGGCAATGCCGGGCTGATGGCCATCTTCAGGGAAGAAAACGGCAAATTCCTTCGGTTGTACCTGCACCAGGTTCGAAGCCTTGTCGGCAAAAAAAGTGATGCCTTTGGCCTCGTTGTAGGCACCGAGCGGTTGAGACAATTTCCCACCCGCTTTCCAGCCCATTGTTTCCGCAGCGGTGAGTGGAACCTGTATGTCAATGTACAGGTTGTGGGTTTCCATGCGGGCTTCATCCACCGTTTTCCCGGTTATTTCGGCTACATTCACCACCAGGGCTGCCCCGTCGAGTTCAATTTTGCCTAGCGGGAGCTCATCCAGGTTGGTGCCGCGCAGGAACTCAAATGCTTTTTTAAACCGGGGATGAAGGGATTCATACAAACCGGCGTTTTCGAGAGTATCAAGAATCATATTTTAGTTTATAGTAGGCAGTTTATAGAGGTCGGCGGTTAATCATCAACCATTCACCACTAACCGTTAATCACCTCATCCACCGTATAATTCAGGAAACGGTTGAATGGATAAGCACATTTTACAATTCCAGCTGTTTTCTTCACAAAGTCGGGGCTTTGGATAAAAGCGTCACCTATTTTGTATTCCACCAGGTAATGCTTCAACTTGAGAAGTTCGGCATCGGGAAAATCTTTCGGGAATCCCCGCGGCACGGTCTTGAGCTTGTCTTCCTCGTAGAAGGCAGTGAAATAGCGTTTGAAATCGGGGTTCTCACGTATTTCGTTCAGTTCGTCGATATTATCGTACACGCTTTGGCGCAAGGCTTTCAGCACGTTTGGTTCGGGACACCACACCCCCGCGGCAACGAAGCATCCCGCCGGGTCGATGTGCAGGTAATAGCCACCGCGCGGGCTTTTCCGCCCGCCACCACTGGCAATATATACGCCGAAATGTGTTTTATAGGGAGTTTTATCATGCGAGAAACGTGTATCACGGTAAATCCTGAACACGCATTCCTTAACGTCCACATGCTTAATATCTTCGTCGAACCGGGCAATTTCGAGTATCAGTTCCTTGCCAATTTGCTCAAAAGCGATTCGCACTTCATCGTACCACGCTTTATTCTCGGCAAACCACTCCCGGTTATTGTTGATTTTCAATTCGTTCAAAAACCGAAGTATATTTTCAATATGCATAATAAATTTAGTTGGGTTTGACAAAAATAAGGTAAAATTCAGAGAAAATATGGCTTGCGCCCTTTTTTTTTTGAACAAGACCGGATTTTGCTGGAAAATGACTACTTTTGCATTTGAAACAAAAAACCGCAATTGCCTGTTAATGAAAACTATAAACTTCTGTAAGCGGGTACATTGCAGGGTCTAAAAACGCATAAAGTTTAGCATAAAATAGAAATGAAGAAACAGATCAATCAACTGCTGGAAGAAGTAAATCAGCTGGTTGCGGCCAACCAGGAAGAGTTGGAAACACTGAGAATCAAGTACCTAAGCAAGAAAGGCTCGATTTCGGAACTTTTCAACGATTTCAGGAGTGTTGCCAACGAAGAGAAACGCGAAGTGGGCCAGTTGCTGAACGAACTGAAAAACACGGCACAAAATAAAATCAATGAGCTCAAGGAGGCTTTCAGCAATTCGCAGGACACTTCCCAGAAAGCGGACCTGACCCGCAGTGCCGACCCGGTAAAACTGGGTACCCGCCACCCGCTTTCGCTGGTGAAGAACGAAATCATCGATATTTTTTCGCGCATCGGATTCACCATTGCCGAAGGGCCTGAAATAGAAGACGACTGGCATGTGTTTGGCGCGCTGAACTTTCCACCCGAACACCCGGCACGCGACATGCAGGACACTTTCTTCATCGAACAAAACCCGGATGTTTTGCTCCGCACCCATACATCATCGGTGCAATCGCATGTGATGACGAACCAGAAACCGCCTATACGCATGCTGTTTCCCGGCCGGGTATACCGCAACGAAGCCATTTCGTACCGGGCGCACTGCTTTTTCCACCAGGTCGAAGGCTTGTATATCGACAAGGAGGTTTCTTTTGCCGACCTGAAACAAGCGTTGCTGTACTTTGCAAAGGAAATGTTCGGCGAAAGCACCGATATCCGCCTGCGCCCATCCTATTTCCCGTTTACCGAACCAAGCGCCGAGATGGACATTTCGTGCAATATCTGCGGCGGGAAAGGCTGCCCGTTCTGCAAGCACACCGGCTGGGTCGAAATCCTCGGCTGCGGTATGGTTGACCCGAACGTGCTGGAAAATTGCGGCATCGACTCCAAAGTGTATTCGGGCTATGCGTTCGGCATGGGAGTTGAACGTATTACGAACCTGAAATACCAGGTGAAAGACCTGCGCATGTTCTCCGAAAACGATGTGCGCTTCCTGGAGCAATTCAAACCGGCCTACTGAAAAGAGGAGGAAGCAAGGGAATGCGTTGACAAGTATTTTAATGGCGGGGTGGCTTTCGAAGT
>DATGXD010000294.1:0-28801 GCA_035299105.1 Paludibacter sp.
ATTCACCAACTTTATTACAAACTTGATTGCAGGTTTACTGGCTTACAGCTTTTTACCTAAGAAACCATCAATCAATGTTGATTTTGTTGATCAAGATCAGTTTGTTTTATTCTAATCTTATATCGAACTCACGTTAAATTATGAAACAGGACTGATTTAAAAAACAGCGGAATTTGCGGAATGCAAAAATGCTGGTAGAAACAATGGTTATTGAATAGTAGGTAAAAAGTAAAAAAAATTAAATAGGTAGATTATGAAAAAGATTTTAGTTGTTGTTATGTTTATGTCAGCGGTGTCTGCTTTTGCAGAAAAAACAGTTGCGTACAATGCATTTTGTAAGTTGGGCGATAAGACAGTGTCTTCTCAAGTGTTGAAATACGTCGATGCCAATAAGGAGCAAATTGCTTTTTTGGAGCATGTGTTCAGTGTGACTGGCGAAGAAATGAAAATTGCCGTGATGAAAAGGAGTGAGGAAACTGCTCAGAATATAATGAAGTACAATTTGTACAATGCAAAGTGTATGCTGACCGAGGAGCAGTACCGGAAGTACCTGGTTTTTCTGAATGTGTATCTGGAAAACGGGTCTACCGGGGAATTATATGCCGATAGGTAAAAGGATAAGGATAAAAAAGGTTGTGTGTTTTTTTTGTAATCATTAAAAAGTTTAGTTATGAAAAAGATTTTTATTGTGTTTGTAGTGTTGTTTGCTGTAGCAGGCAATCTACCCGCTTTAAATCCGGCTAGTTATGATGTATTTTGCCGGTTGAATGAAGTTTCGACCTTTAGTGGACTTGTGAAATATTTGAATGCGGATGCCGAACAGGCTGAAAACTTAAAAAATATTATTGATCTGTCGAACGACAAGCTAAAGAAAGCTTTGGTGGCAGGTAATGAAATTGCTGCGGAAGAAGCAATGAATATCAACCTGGGGAATGCGAAACGTATTTTAACGTCCTTGCAATATAAAAAGTATTTGACAATAATCGAACTGACAATCAGCAATACGAGCAAAGATGTGTTGCTGGCAGGGGAATGACCCGGTTTTCGGGCGGGGAAAAGTGTGCCATACAAGGTTGGCACACTTTTTTTGTTTTGAACCGCCTTGTTGAGGGCGAGGCGGTTCAAGGTAGTTGGCGCTTTGTAAGTATGGGTTCAAGCGGGTGCCGCTGTTAAACTATTTATGTTAACCACTTGTTGCTCAGTGTCTATGTCTGAAAAAACATTGCACTTTGTTGTATATATTTTAATTTATTGCACATTTTGCTTATCTTTGTGCCGAAATCCGATTTGTATAGCCAAACTTTAAAAAAGAGGAAAGAGTTTAAAGGGATACAAGATTAATAATAAAAAATATGGGTAACGATTTATTAAAAGGTAAGAGGGGAATTATTTTTGGAGCACTGAACGACATGTCGATAGCCTGGAAAGTGGCAGAACGAGTAGTTGAAGAAGGTGCTGTCATCACGCTGTCGAACACACCTCTGGCAGTGAGGATGGGGACTACCAATGAATTGTCCGAAAAGCTGAATGCGGTATTGATTCCGGCCGATGCCACGAGTGTGGAAGATCTTCAGAACGTGTTCGAAGAGTCGGTGAAGGTGCTTGGAGGTAAAATCGACTTTGTCTTGCATTCGATAGGAATGTCGCCAAATGTCCGTAAAAAACGTCCGTACGATGACCTTGATTATGAAATGCTGAACACCACCCTGGATGTTTCTGCAATTTCATTCCATAAAATGTTGCAGGTAGCCAAAAAAATGGACGCCATCAACGAGTGGGGTTCGGTTGTGGCGCTTTCTTACATGGCTGCGCAACGCACCGTTTTCGGGTATAACGATATGGCCGATGCGAAGTCGATGCTTGAGTCAATTGCCCGTAGTTTTGGTTATATTTATGGTCGTGAGCGGAACGTCAGGGTGAATACAATTTCCCAGTCTCCGACCGTTACCACTGCCGGGAGTGGAGTGAAAGGAATGGATGGCCTGCTCGATTTCTCGGAACGCATGTCGCCGCTTGGAAATGCCACTGCCGCCGATTGTGCCGACTATTGCGTGGTGATGTTCAGCGACCTGACACGGAAAGTAACCATGCAAAACTTGCTCCACGATGGTGGTTTTTCAAGTATGGCTATGAGTTATCGGGCCATGGAGCAATACAATAAAAGTTTTGAAGAATTCAAAGATGAAAACGGGAAGATAATTTACGGGTAATAACCGTTGACTGGAAAATAGAAAGGCCGATACAGCGAAGTGTCGGCTTTTTTTTGTGCTAGATATTCGATTTTAGTTCTATCAGTTTCGAGTTTAGCTGCCTGGAGTTTCGGCAATGTGTCTTTTTGACAATCCTGTGTAGTGTTACCCGCAGGCAGTTTGTTGATTTCCCCGTCAGTATGGCAATTTCTTCGATCGACATCTTCATGGAGAGAAATCCACACATGGTCAACTCGTTTTTAGTCAGCTCCGGGAATGCTTGGGCTATCTCGTTGAGTAGTTTTTCTTTGATGTCCTCGATGTCGGTAACCGGGGCTTTTTGTTGCCCGATAGATTCTAGCAAGTTGTTTTCTACAATTTCCTGCATTAGTTCTTTGCCCGCCTTGTTGAGGTATGGTCTAAGCCGCATGACCTCGCGCCTGAAAGTTTGGGTCAGTTCGGCAAAGAACAATTGGTCCTTTTGTCCCGATTCGGAAAATAGGATCAGGTAGAGGTTTTTGTTCTCGGACGAAATGCTAACGTTGATATTCACACATGCAATGCTATTGTCGTGTCGGCGTAGGAGGATTTTTCGTGAATTGTGTTCATTCCTTGTTGCAGTTTCCGCTATCAATTTCATGTTGTTCCTGAAATCCAGACTTATGGTGCATAAATTTAAATCGTTCTGCAATTCATAGTCGGAAATCTTGAGGAAATTCTGGGCTGCCTGGTTCATTTCGTGGATTTTCCCTTTGTTGTCAATCGTGAAAAACGGGAAAGGCAATCCCCCGAATTCGGTTGGAGTTTTTTGCTGGTCAGGGATGACCAAAGGCGAAATTGGGGTTTTGTCGGTCATGGCAGGTTGAATGATGTCGGGAATGAGATTGCAAATATAGAAAAGTTTGATTGAAAACCAATATGGCTGTGGTGATTTAGGCAAAATAAAAAAATGCTGCCGAGATGTGAATCTGGCAGCATTTTTTTTAGGTTGGAATTAATTGTCCCGCGTGGATTTAATATCCGCGGATAGCTTCGAGCAGGGCGCCCCCGCCGGTTGAAACATATGAAACGCCATTGGCCAGGCCGAACTTGTTAACACAGGCGACTGAATCGCCACCACCAACGAGCGAGAAAGCACCATTTTTAGTCGCTTCTACAATGGCTTCGCCTACTGCACGTGAGCCATGGGCGAAGTTGTCGAATTCGAAAACCCCGGTTGGACCATTCCAAAGGATTGTTTTGGAGGCTTTTATGATGTCGCTGAATATCTTCTCGGTTTCAGGACCTGCATCAAGGCCCAGCCAGCCATCCGGAACTTCATCGACCGGAACAAAATCGGATTTGGCATCGTTGCTGAACGAATCGGCAATTTTTGCATCAACGGCAAGCACCATGTTCACGTTGTTGGCTTTGGCTTTTGCAAGCAGTTCAAGTGCCAGGTCGAGCTTGTCATCTTCGCAAATCGAATTTCCAATCTTACCTCCCATGGCTTTGGTGAATGTGAAAGTCATTCCACCTGTAATGATCAGGTTGTCGACTTTGGTCAGCAGGTTTTCGATAATGTCGATTTTCGACGAAACTTTTGATCCCCCCATGATAGCTGTGAATGGGCGTGCCGTGTCGGTCATGATTTTTTGGATGGCAACAACTTCTTTTTCCATTAGGAAACCGAACATTTTGTTGTTCTCGTCAAAATATTTGGCGATAAGCGCGGTTGAGGCGTGGGCTCGGTGGGCAGTACCAAAAGCATCATTCACGTAACAGTCGGCATACGAAGCCAGGGTTTCTGTGAATTTCTTTTGCTTTTCTTTTGTTGCCTTTTTAGCGGCGGCTTTTTCATCGTCGTTTGCAAATTCGCCACGTGGTTTGCCTTCTTCTTCTTCGTAGAAGCGGAGGTTTTCGAGCAGTAATGCTTCTCCTGGTTTCAGGCTGGCGGCAAGCGCCGCTGTTTCTTCACCCATGCAATCGGATGCAAATTTCACTTCAGTGCCCAATAATTCCGAAACATGCGCCAAAATGTATTTTAACGAATATTTGGGGTCCGGGTTCTTTTTCGGACGGCCCATGTGGGAGGCAATGATTAAGCTGCCGCCATCGGCCAGGATTTTTTTCAGTGTTGGAAGCGCTGCGCGGATACGGGTGTCGTCTGTTATTTCAAAGTTCTCGTTCAAAGGCACGTTGAAATCGACCCGAACGAAAGCTTTCTTTCCCGCAAAATTAAATTTGTCGATAGATTGCATATTATTATAATTTTTGAAGTTGATAATTCAATCACGTTGTATGTCCTGAACTTTACAAATAGCAGGAGTGTTCATTTTCCAGTGGAACGAGACTATCCGGCTGGCAGGTTTCTGGTAAGGCAATGCTGGATTTTCTTGCTGATGATTTCAACTTGTATTCGTTTTGAAATGTCGCAAGGATTTCCGGGCGCAAAGTTACAAAAAAGGTTGTAAATTACAGTCGTTCCGTGCGGGGTCATTTCGCTGATTTTTTTTGGGGATTAATCCTTGAAAATATTACGGAAATTTTTCTTTAATGAATATATATTTGTATCTTTGCAACGCTTTTTGAAACGGCTGAATTTATAATCTAAAAATAGAAATTATTATGTCAAAAGTAACCGTAGTAGGCGCCGGGAATGTAGGTGCCACATGTGCAAATGTACTCCTGTTCAACGAAGTGGCTGATGAAGTCGTTATGCTCGATGTGAAAGAAGGAGTGTCGGAAGGTAAAGCGTTGGATATGCTCCAGACAGCTTCCTTGCTGGGATATGATTCAAAAATCGTGGGTTGTACGAATGATTATGCCCGGACTGCCAATTCGGATGTAGTTGTTGTAACTTCTGGAATTCCGCGCAAACCGGGGATGACACGCGAAGAACTGATCGTGGTGAATGCCGGTATTGTTAAGAGTGTGGTTGACAATATCCTGAAGTATTCGCCTAATGCCATTATCGTTGTGGTAAGCAACCCTATGGATACCATGACTTACCTCACGCTGAAGGCTACCGGCCTTCCAAAGAATAAAGTTATCGGGATGGGCGGTGCATTGGATAGTTCGCGTTTCAAATGCTACCTGAGCAAGGCACTGAATGCCAACCCGAACGAAGTGGAGGGCATGGTTATCGGTGGACATGGTGATACAACGATGATACCTTTGACTCGCTTCGCCAACTATAAAGGCCGTCCCGTTGCCGATATCCTTGACAATGCCACGCTCGAAAAAGTAGTTGCCGACACGATGGTTGGTGGCGCCACGCTCACGTCATTGCTGGGTACTTCGGCCTGGTATGCTCCCGGTGCTGCGGCTGCTTACCTGGTTGAGTCTATCATCCACGACCAGAAAAAAATTATTCCTTGCTGCGTTTCACTCGAAGGCGAATATGGGCAGAATGATATTTGTATCGGTGTTCCGGTTGTTATCGGCAAATCCGGTGTGGAGGAAATTATCGACTACAAGCTGAATGACAATGAAAAGGCTTTGTTCGAAAAAAGTGCTGCCGCCGTACGTTCGACCAATGTTATTTTAAAAGACATGAACGTCCTGTAAAACCAGTTTTTGTTCCCTTTTGGAATTTTAATAGAATCGCAGCAAGGATTACTTGTTGCGATTCTATTTTTTGCTAATCCGTACTTTTGCTAATAGTTTCAGTATAAAAGAGTTAATTAATCGTTAAATATCTTGGTTGTCTTTTGGACTTTGTAGAAAAGAAAGTATCTTTGTACTCATTTCAATTAATTTAATTCTGAAATATGTATTCAATAGCGGATTCACACCAGTACTTGCGTCAGTTTTCAATTAAACCCTCAGTGCAGCGGACAGCTGTGATGGATTTCTTGCTGAATAACAGGATACACCCCACCATTGACGAAATTTACCTGGCATTGAGTCCTTCGATGCCTACCTTGTCGAAGACAACGGTTTACAATACACTTGACTTGTTTGTGGAGCGGGGGGCTGTGCAAGCCTTAATAATCGATGAAAAAAATGCAAGATATGATGTGGATATTTCGGCTCATGCGCATTTTATTTGCAAGAGTTGTGGTGCCATACACGATATATTCGATTTGAACCCAAGCATGTACACGTTGCCCCAAAACCCCAATTTCACTGTAGAAAATGTTGAAATTTCGTATTCTGGAGTTTGCAAAACTTGCCAGGCAAATTGATTGACAATCTATGTTTTTGTAGAGCACACTTCAGGGTGTGCTTTTTTGTTTTCGTCTCATATGTCTTGTTAATAAGGGTAACGTGCTCTGTATCCAGCGATTTTTTTAATAATGTCCTGGCGAAGTTATTTTCTTTGAAAAATCCTGCAAGAAATTCCTTGAGGTAAACCCCATAATTCCTATCGATGATTGTAATTTCAATTTCTTTCATTGCCGGTGTCCTGTATGTGTTTCTGGTAATCCTGTTTGTTGTTGGCTGGAACCGCCATTATGCCTTTGAGCCAAGAGGGAATGAGGAAGCGGGGCTTAAGGTGTCGGTGGTTGTGGCGTGTAAAAACGAGGAAAGGAATATCCGGCAACTTATTTCGTGTATTGCCCAGCAGAGTTACCAGGATTTTGAACTGATTATTGTTGACGATCATTCGAAGGATGCAACGCGGGCTTTCGTAAAGCAGGCTATTCGAACATTGCCACAGCTAAAAATGATTGATGCTGCCGGAAATGGGAAGAAAAACGCACTCAAGGAAGGGATTCTTCAATCGGAAAACGATTTTATTGTTACGATTGATGCTGATTGTGTCCCTACGTTTCATTGGCTGGAGTCGATTGTTTGTTTTCAGGAAAAGTTGCCTTCTGACTTGCTCATTTGTCCCGTTAGAATAAAGGAGAGCGATGGTGTCTTGCTGCGTATCCAGGCCTTGGAATTTGTTTCGTTGGTGGCGGCAGGTGCAGGTGCAGCCGGAATGGGAATGCCGATACTCTGCAATGGCGCCAATTTGGCTTTCAGGAAAAAAGCCTGGCTGGAAAGCCAACACGAATTGCATGATGAAATTGCATCGGGAGATGATATCTTCTTGCTGCACAGTGTGAAAAAGAGAAAAGGTGTAATCCGCTTCTTGAGGTCCGAATCGGCTTTGGTTGATACCAAGCCCGTGACCTCGCTTCCAGGTTTTTTTAAGCAGCGTATCCGTTGGACATCGAAGGCACCGGCATACACCGACTTGGAAACGATTGCGGTTGCTGCAATTGTACTGGGGACTGCATTGTCGGAGTTGGTGTTGCTGGTTGGAGCGTTCGAGAATATGGATTGCCTTGTCGCTTTTGGGGTTTTGTTTTGTGCCAAGTACCTGGTTGATTTCCTGTTTTTGAGCCATGTGCAAAAATTCTTTTATCTGAAGAATGTGGGGCTCGACTCCATGCTATTGTCGCTTATATATCCGTTTTATATTGTTTCAGTGGTGGTTATGACCTTCTTTGGTGGTTGGAGGGGACGCAGTAAGGGGTTAAGGGAGAATCAAAGATTCGAGATTATCAGGTAATTGCCCGATAAAGTAGCCCTGTAGTGCCGCAATGAAACCTTTGCCGCTCCCGACACCGGGTAACCAAAGCCTTGGCCTACATCGAAAACCGAACCGCATTTTTCGCAGGCCACTTTTCCCAAATCGTTCTTGAGCGGGTAAACTTTTACGTCTTTGCTCACTTCTACAGGGCATGCCATGTCAAAGGCATAATATATTGTGTTCCCGGCGTCGTCGAGGTTGATTCCCGAACAAACCAGAATCCCGCCAAATCCAACCCTGTCCATTGTATAAACCGGCTTTTCGAACAGGAGGTATTGGTTGGTGGAATTCCGGAAAGTGGAATTGGTTATCAGGTCGATTTTCAGGTTTACAGGCAGGTTGGGTATCGGGGACTGGACATTCTCGTTGCAACTAGCCCATCCGAGAATTGGGAGGATGGCGATAAGGTAATATTTCAGTTTCTTGGATTTCAATGGGAAATTGGAATGAATTTAAATGCCAAGTTTGTTGATTTCTTCCAGTTCATCTTCCGGAAACGCCAAGTTTTCCAATGCATGGATGTTCTCCTGCAACTGTTTTACTGAACTTGTTCCTATTATGATGGAAGCCACGTTTTCAGTGCGTAGGCACCAGGCCAATGCCATTTGAGCCAGTGTTTGCCCGCGATTTGCCGCTACCGCGTTCAAGGCTTTGATTTTTTCCACCTTTTCGGGTGTTATCTGGCTGGTTTGTAAAAAACCATAACTGAGCGCGGCACGCGAATGTTCAGGGATGCCGTGTATGTACTTGTCGCTCAGCAGGCCTTGTGCCAAGGGCGAAAAGCCTATGAAGCCGGCTCCGTTTTCCTGGGCCAGCGGAATGACTTCCTCTTCGACTTGCTTTGTGAAAATGCTATACCTGTCCTGGTTGATGAGGCAGGGCGTTCCGTTTTCCTTTAAAATGCGGTATGCTTCCCGGGCTTTATCTGGCGGATATTTCGAGATGCCCACATACAATGCTTTTCCTTGTTTCACCATGTCCGAAAGAGCGCCCATGGTCTCTTCCACAGGTGTTTCAGGATCGTAACGGTGCGAATAGAAAATGTCGACATAGTCGAGCTGCATTCTTTTCAAGCTTTGGTCGAGGCTTGAAACCAGGTATTTACGTGAGCCTCCATCGCCGTACGGGCCTTCCCACATCCGGTGGCCGGCTTTGGTGCTGATAATTAGTTCGTCGCGGTGTGAAGCCAGTTGGTTTTTCAGGATTTTACCGAAATTACGTTCGGCGCTTCCAACTGGCGTTCCATAATTATTTGCCAGGTCGAAATGGGTAATTCCTTGGTCGAAAGCATATTGGAGCATTTCCTTTGCTTCGTTGGCATTGTCAACGTCGCCAAAATTATGCCACAGACCCAGCGAGACAGTGGGTAGTTTCAATCCGCTTTTACCACAACGGCGGTACTCCACAGCAGGGCCGTGGCGGTTAATATTGGGGTTGTAGCTGTATTTTGACATAATGCTCTGGTGTTTTCAGATTTAGAATTTCACGGTAGGAGCAACCTCTGTACCTTTGGCGGCTTCGAAATAGGGTTTTTTGCTGAAACCCGAAAAACCGGCAATGATATTCGTGGGGAAACGCAATAGGCGCGTGTTGTATTCTTGAGCCACTTCGTTGAACCTTCCACGCTCGACCGAAATGCGGTTTTCAGTCCCTTCGAGTTGCGATTGGAGGTCCAGGAAGTTTTGGTTGGCTTTCAGGTCGGGGTAATTTTCTGTGATCATCAGCAGTTTCCCCAAGGCGGAACTTACCTGGCCTTGTGCAGCCTGGTATTCCTGGAGTTTTTCCGGTGTCAGTTTTTCCGGGTCAATCGTGACTTGCGTTGCCTTGGCACGGGCAGCTACCACACCTTCGAGGGTCGAACTTTCGTGCTGGGCATATCCTTTCACGGTATTCACCAAGTTGGGAATCAGGTCGGAACGGCGTTGGTACTGGCTTTCGACATTTGCCCATTGGCTATTTACTTTTTCCTGCAATACAACCAACCCGTTGTAAGTTGAAATTCCCCAGAGAATTAAAATTATTAAAACCCCGGCAATTGAAATTAAGATGATTGAATTCTTTTTCATTTTACGATTGTGTTATTTGTGCTTTGCGCGTTATTTTGCTGAATTTGTTATTTGTATTTGTTTGTAATTTGCTAATAAGTAGCTTATTGCCTTACCAGCCGCCACCCGAACCTCCACCGCCTGACAATCCTCCTCCAAAGCTACCACCTCCTCCGCCGAAGTTGCCACCCCGACCAAATATGCCTCCGGCTACCGCGCCGCCGATAACAGCACTGTTCGTGCGGTTCAACCGCGGGATATTGTCATTGTGGTTTTCTTCGTGTCCGCAGAATCTGCAATGGTAGGTTGTACGTTCGGTTCCGGAACTGATATAAGTTGGTGCAACCAGCGTGCGGCGTTCTTTCAGGATAAAAGCTTTTGTGCCGCATTTCGGGCATTCGGTGTATGCGCTGGGTTTGTCGAGTGTGAAAATAGCGGTGTTTTCGCATTTGTTGCAACGGAAAACATCGTAGTCGACTGCATGCAGCTGTTCTTCAAATTGTTGTGCCAATTTAAGGTGTGCATCTTCCTGTTTTTCGGACAGGAGGTGCATTGTGCCATCACATACATTGCATGGAATCGGTTCACGCCTCATTTTCCACATGCGTATTTTAGCATAAATATTGGCGGGAATGGAAGTGAACGGTACTGGAATCAATAGAAGAAGGAATACCGGTTTCCATAAAAACAGGATGGCTACGACCCCCACAACAGGCAAAACAAGGGCAAATAAGCTGGTGATACCAGTGCTTTCACTCTTCAAGGCCTTGTAACGCCCGATGTTGGTGGTGATTTTTGGGTTGGACCTGATTTTCTTTGCTGAATTTATTGTCCATGTCAAGGTTGTGATAATCAGCATGATATATGCTGCTATGGCCAATGGTATAATCTCGCTCCAGGCTATGGGTTCGGCTTTTTCTTGTTCAATCGGCTCGTTGCGGAGAATTGCCGAAATTTGTTGCACTCCTGCCAATAACCCGGCATCATAATTCCCTTTTTTGAATTCGGGGGTCATTGTGTTTAACCTGATGCGGGTACTAATGGCATCTGTCAAAACCCCTTCGAGGCCATAGCCGTTTTCTATTTTCACTTTTCTCTGGTCGAGTACAAGGAGTATGAGGAATCCGTTGTCGGTTTTCGCTTTCCCGATTCCCCACAGTTCGAAAAGTTCGGTGGCGAAATGGAGGTAATCCGCCTTCCCGATAGAATTAAGTACGACCACGGCAGCTTCAATTCCCGTTTGGGACTTTAGAGAGTCGATTACCTGGTTGATTTGGTAAACCGTTTCGTTGCGCAGGATGCCATCCGGATTGCTGACAAAGGAATGGGCATTGGCTTTTACCGGGTTTGGTACACTTTCGACAGTGTATTCGGTGCCTGAAACCCAGGCTGTTATCGTGCAAAATAATATTAGAATACACTTTTTCATAGATACAAGTAGTAAACGAGTAAACAAGTCAATGCATATAGCTTGAATTTTAATTTTCCGAACTAATCAAATCCACTTCGAAAATCAGTGTGGAATAAGGCGGAATGCCATTTTTTGTTGAAATAGTATCGTACCCCAATTTGTATGGAATGTAGAATATGAATGTTCCGCCACCTTTCATTTTCGGAATACCTTCTTTCCAACCTTGGATGTTCTCTGGTAAATAGAATTTGGCATTTGAACCACTGTCAAACATGTGACCATCAATCAATGTTCCTTTGTAGTTGACTGTAATGTAGCTATATTCATTGGGCTGCCGCATATATCCTTTGTCAATGACTTTGTAGCAAAGCCCGGTGCTTGTTACATGGAAAGTGCTGTCGTTCTTATGATCCATTTTTAGCTTTTCGAGCCATTGTTCGTTTTTTAGCCTCCAGTCGGCCCATTCGTTTTCGCGGCAGGCGGGTAAAACGATGAGGAAAAGAAGAATCAGCAAAGAAATAATTTGGGTACGCTTCATGTTGGTTCAATAAAATATTGTGTTCAAAAATATAAAAATTCCTCTTAACGGGAATCTTTCTGTTTCCTTTTTTTGTATGATTTCGAAAATGAACGGGGGGCAAAAACCGGCATGTCGCGTTTTGGTCCCCAACCGGCAAAATTAAACGGGAAAGTACCCATGTTTTTTGCATATGCAGGGAATAGGTCGAACGTTGCCCGGTTCGAGCTAATCTTGGCAAATCCTTTCATAATCAGCCTTTCGGCTGCCGGACGCAAGTTTGTTTCCACCGATTTTCGCCGGTTGGCAAGCAAAATGTCGGTCAAGGGTATTTTTACAGGGCAGACTTCCACGCATTTCCCGCAAAGGGTAGAGGCAAAGCTCAGGTGCGAAAAGTCCTTGAATCCTCTGAGGAACGGAGTCAGTACCGAACCAATGGGACCGCTGTAGGTGGTGTCGTAAGTGTAACCGCCAATGGTTTTGTACACGGGGCAACCGTTGAGGCAGGCTCCGCACCGGATACAGGCCAAGGCCTCGTAAGCCTCGTTGTCGGCAAACACCTTGGTTCTTCCGTTGTCGAGCAGGATGACAACCATTTTCTCAGGACCGTCTGCTTCGTTGGCTTGCCGCGGACCTGTAAAGATGGTGTTGTAAGCCGTCATTTGCTGTCCCGTGCCGTGTGCTGCAAGCAAGGGGTAAAACAGGCCGAGCTGCTCCATTTCCGGAATTATTTTCTCTATGCCCGCAATGACGATATGCAGCTTAGGGAACGCGGTAGACATCAGCCCGTTGCCTTCGTTTTCGGTAACCGAAATGCCTCCAATGTCTGCAATCAGGAAGTTGGCGCCGGTAACTCCAACTTGTGCCGACCTGTATTTTCCCCGCAACACTTGGCGCACATATTCGGTCATTTCCTCGGGTGTACTGTCAATTGGTGTCCCGAATTTTTCGTTGAATAACCTTGCAATGTCCGTTTTGGATTTATGCATGGCCGGGGTAACGATGTGGTAAGGCCTTTCGCCTGCCACCTGCACGATAAATTCACCGAGGTCGGTTTCCACCGATTCGCAGCCCACCCGGTGTGCGGTTTCGTTCAGTTCGATTTCCTCGGTGGTCATCGATTTGCTTTTTACCAGCAGGTGTGCTTCATTTTCAGTCAGGATTTTTTCGATGAGGCGTGTGGCTTCGGCCGAATCGTTGGCCCACAAAACCTCTACTCCACGTGCGCTGATTTTTTCTTCGAATTGCAGCAGGTATTTGCTCCAGTTTTGCAATACATCGCGTTTGATGGCTGCCGCTTTGCTTTTGGCGGCTTCAACATCGTTGTAGCGTGCCATTCCCTTGCTCACCGCTGCATCGTAGCGCGAGATGTTGAAATTAATCGTGTTCCGGTGTTTGGCATCGAACGCGATTGCTTTCGCATCGTGGGTGAATTTGCGGGAATGTGAAGGCATGTTAGTGGTCGGTGGTTAATGGTTGCTGCATTTCATGTGAAATGCCGGTATCATTTGTTGATTGAAAATGAAAAGCTGCCAATCCGGTTGCCATCGGCGAAGAATTCTGCCCTGTACGAACCCTTGGGTAAAATTTCGCCGACTTTCCAATAAAGCGCATCGCTGAATGCATCGCCGGTGTACTCGATTTTTTTTGCGGCCGAATAAGCTATGTTTTTGTTCTCGAACTGAAATATGTTGTTGGGGCTTTTCGTCAACACATCGTCATCGGGACGTGTGATTCGCAAGTATATTGTTTTCTCGCCCGGTTGTGCGGTCACGTTTTTAGCAATGGTGAAATTGAATTGCAAGTTTTCGGTTTGCGAAAACCAACCTGTTTTCTTGTTTTTGCTATTCAGCGGGACCATGCTGAAATTCGTGATTTCGAGTATGGAAGCCCGGTTTACCACTTCGTTCAGCGATTCTTTTTCTTTCGAAAGTTGTTCGACGGTTTGGGTGGCGGCCTGGAACTTCTTGTGGACTTCCACGTTTTCGGTTTTCAGCTCCTTGTTCTGGTGGTTGAGCGAATCGATTTGATTCAGGTACTGCACCATGATTTTCCGTACCGAAGCCAACTCCGCTTTCAGCTCGGCAATCCGGCGGGCATTGGTCGATTTTGTGACCCGAAGTTCGTCGAGCAACTGCTGGACCTTTGTTTTTTCGTTTTGTAATAACTGTAACAAAGAGTCGTTCCGAATGTTGGAAGTATATCCGTCGAATTCGAGTGTCAGGTCCGAATACTCTTTTTCTACCTGTTCTTTTTCAAAATTCATCTGCTCGACCATCTCAGCCATTTCGGCGTCTTTTTCCTTCGCCTTGTGGACAAAATAGGCGATTGCCAGAACCAAGATTACAATTACTACGCTAATAATACTTATCAGGATTAAGTTTTTTCTGTTCATTAAATAAAAAATGCAGGATAATGTTAAGTTGTTTTGATTAAAGTGTTTTTAAAACCTTCTCGAGCCTGATACCCCGTGAGCCTTTCAACAGGATATACTGGTTGTTAACCGGGTTTTTCTCCAGGTATTCGGCCAGTGTGTCAGCATCTGCAAAACAGGCAAACGGATTTTCTGTCTGTTTAAATTCCTTGCCTACCAAAAAAACGTTGCTGAACTTGTTTTGTTGCAGGAGTTCCACGATATTGCGATGTTCCAGCCTGCTTTGTTCGCCCAGTTCCAGCATGTCGCCCAATATCAGGGTTTTCCCGTTGACATCCATTTGGGCGAAATTCAGAATGGCTGCCTTCATGCTTGTAGGGTTTGCGTTGTAGGCATCCACCACCACCTTATTGTGTTTGGTGATAGTTAGTTGCGAGCGGTTGTTCTGCGGTTCGTAATTTTCGAGTCCTGCTTTTATTTCTTCGTTTGCCAGCCCGAAATAATTCCCTATTGTAGCCGCAGCCAGTACATTTTCGGCATTGTAGGAGCCGATAAGATGTGTGTTGACCTCAAATGAGGCCTCCATTATCCGGCAGTTCATGTTCAGGAAAGGTGAGCAGCTTGTGATATCGGCCTTCACGGCGGCATCGTTTCCAGCCATGGAGTATTCAACAGTCCGCGAGTTGCCAGTAAAACCGGCATTCCCCGCCATTTCGTTCAAATGCTCGTTGTCCTTGTTCAGGAAAATCTTTTTCCCGTGCTTGAAAATATATTGGTATAGCTCAGCTTTCGTCTTTTTTACGCCTTCGAACGAGCCGAATCCTTCGAGATGTGCTTTCCCCACATTGGTGATAATCCCAAAATCGGGGCAGGCAATCTCGCAAAGCATGTTGATTTCGCCGGGGTGGTTGGCGCCCATTTCAACCACGGCCAGTTCGTGTTCTGGTTTTAGGGCAAGTAGTGTCAGCGGTACGCCGATGTGGTTGTTCAGGTTGCCCTGCGTGTATAAAATGTTGTATTTTTCCTTCAAGACGGCTGCAATCAGTTCCTTGGTGGTTGTCTTGCCGTTTGTACCCGTTATGCCTATTATTTTGGTTCCCAGATGCTTGCGGTGGCAGGTTGCCAGTTGTTGCAAGGCTCCTAGCACATTGTCCACCAGGACGAAGCGTTTGTCGATGGCGTATTCCTGTTCGTCGACCACGGCATACGCACAGCCGTTTTCGAGAGCCGACAGGGCAAAGGCATTCGCGTTGAAGTTATCCCCCTTCAGTGCAAAGAATATGGAACCTTCCGGGCAATTCCGGCTGTCGGTGCAAACTATGGGGTGTTTTTGGAATAATGAATACAGGTGCATGGTTGAGTTATAAACCGCAGGGATTTAAAGGGTGACTGAAAGTGTAACGTACCAGCCTTTCTGGTAAAGATTACCCAAGGTGGAAGATTTGCTGCTGTTGAGTACTCCCCAGTCGTAACCGCTTTTCAGTTGGTATTTTTTTAACTGGACACCCCCGCCCACTCCTATATGCAGGTTGAGACGGTTCAGGGTCGAATTATACAGATTGCTGGTATAAGAAGTGGGTATGTCGTAAACTGGTGAAACACCGTTGTAAGTTGAGATGACACCCTGGCTCTGGGATAGCCCGAAGCTTAAAGTCGGTCCGGTAAATGCACTGAATTTCAAATTTTTATTAATGGCGTAAGTGTAAAACAGGTGAACCGGTAAATTCAACGATTGTCCAAAGCTTATGTAGTGTACCGATTTTGACATTGAATAGCCTTGCAGCTTGTCGGAGTACACCACATTGTACAAGATACCGCTTAGCAGGCTGAAATCGTTTTTCAACGGGTATTCGGTGGTTAATCCTATTTTTAATCCATTGAAATAGGTTGTGCTTTTGCCCGAAGCATAGCTTCCCGGGTTGTTGTACCCGATTTCAAGCCGGTTGGTTAGTTTTTTAAAAATCAATGAATCCAACGAAATGTGGGGATGTTTTTTTTCAGTCTTTTTCTTTTGGGCTGCAACCGTTTGGATATTTGCAATTAAAGACAAGATAATCAGAATAAAAACTGTTATTTTTCTCATGAGCGGGTACTTCTTCGGTAATATTAAAAATTAGTTGGGCAAAGATAGCTTTTTTTTAGCATTAAACAGTGTTTGTTACGAACTGCGGCTTAATAGATTATTTGTTTTTAACCACTTGTGTCTGAAATTTCAATTTGTTTTTATAAAAAATGTTTTGTGTTTCGTAAAGGAAAATGACTATTTGTGGATAATAAATGCAGCTTGCTTGCTTTTTGTTGGGAAAAACAATTCTTTGCTTGTAATATTATCTTAATCATTGCCTTTGGCTTGCCGGCATATGTTTCGGCAACGGATGTTTTTTTGTACTTTTGCGGAAAATTTCCAAAATATTTAATTTTTGGTTTTTGCTGACATCGCCGGTGCAAGCGCATTGGCAGAATTTACCTTTGATGGACACTATTCAGATTAAAGATAAGAGGTTTGCCTTGTCGATACCAAGTTCGGACATCCAACGGGCTGTAAGCTCGGTCGGAGAAGCCATAAGCAAGGATTTGGCTGGCAAAAACCCCCTTTTTATCTGTGTCCTGAATGGTGCATTCATGTTTGCTGCCGACTTGATGAAAACGGTGAACGTGCCGTGCGAAATCACGTTTGTTAAGCTTTCGTCGTACGGTGGTTTGTGCACCACAGGTGCCGTGAAGGAAATTATCGGGCTCAACGAAAGCATAGCTGGGCGGAATGTGGTGGTGGTCGAAGATATTGTCGATACGGGTATCACGATGGAGCGCATTCTTGATTCGCTTCGTGCCAAGGGGGCTAATGATATTCGCGTGGCCACTTTTTTGCAAAAACCCGATGCCTTGCAACGTGATATCCGGGTTGATTACGTGGCCATGAAAATCCCCAATGATTTTATAGTAGGTTATGGGCTGGATTATGATGGCTATGGACGTAACTTGAAAGATATTTATACACTTGTATGATAGGTGATTGGGATGAACAAACCAGAAATTCTCAAAAACGGAAAGTAATAGGTAACTCGCCGTTTTTTTTATTATAACTCATTATTTTAAGGTAAAGAAATGTTAAATGTTATCATTTGTGGCGCACCTGGATGTGGAAAGGGTACGCAGAGCCAGCTTATTGAAAAAAAGTACAACCTCAAGCATTTGTCGACCGGCGATATTCTCCGGAAGGAAATCAGTGAAAAAACCGAACTGGGCATGATTGCCGACAGTTATATTTCCAAAGGCAACCTAGTTCCCGATGAAATGATTATCGATATTTTGGTGAAAACCATCCAGAATATGGATGAAAAGTCGAATGGCGTCATTCTCGATGGTTTCCCCCGTACGGTGAACCAGGCTGTGGCGTTGGAAGAAATGCTTGAAAAACAAAATCTTAAGAATACTGTTCTGATTGATATTCATGTTGAACAGGATGAGCTGGTAACCCGTTTGGTTAAGCGTGGTGAAACCTCGGGTAGAAAGGATGATAACCTGGAAACTATAAAGAAAAGGCTCGAGATTTACGAAAACCAGACCGCTCCGGTGAATAATTTCTATATGAAATTAAACAAGTACAACGCCGTGAACGGAATCGGCACGGTGGAAGAAATCTTCGGCAGGCTGTCGGCAGTGATTGATTCGAAACTTTCCTAAGGGTTCAGTGGCATGGGGCTGACCCCATGCCGGTTGTTTCCCTGAAAAACCAAACAAACACATGGCAAGTTCAAATTTTGTTGATTATGTGAAGATTTTCTGCCGCTCGGGCAAAGGAGGGGCAGGCTCCATGCACTTCCATCGCGACAACCTGACCGCGAAAGGCGGTCCCGATGGTGGCGATGGTGGTCGTGGCGGACATATCATCTTGCGTGGCAATAAGAATCACTGGACGCTGATCCATTTGAAATATTCGCGGCATGTGTTTGCTACGGATGGCGGTGATGGAGGCAGTAGCCGGAGTTTTGGTAAGGATGGGAAGGATGTGTTTATTGATGTCCCCTGTGGCACGGTGGTTTACGATGCCGAGACAGGCGACTTTGTATGCGATATTACGGAAGATGGCGAAGAAGTTGTTCTGGTAAAAGGCGGTCGTGGAGGACAGGGAAACTGGCATTTCCGCACTTCCACTAATCAAACCCCGCGTTTTGCCCAACCTGGCGAACCCCGTGTCGAACGGGCTGTTATCCTGCAGCTTAAGGTGCTGGCCGATGTCGGTTTGGTGGGATTCCCCAATGCCGGGAAATCTACCCTTTTGTCGGTTCTTTCGGCTGCCAAACCCGAAATCGCAGATTATCCATTCACCACTTTGGTGCCAAACCTGGGCATTGTGGCTTACCGCGACAACAAGTCGTTCGTCATGGCCGATATTCCAGGTATTATCGAAGGCGCTTCCGAGGGCCGCGGCCTTGGATTGCGTTTCTTGCGCCATATCGAACGCAATTCCATTCTATTGTTCATGGTGCCTGCCGATGCGGATGATATCGTGAAGGAATACGATATCCTGCTGAACGAGTTGAAACAATACAATCCTGAATTGGTTGGCAAACAGCGGATCCTTGCCATCACCAAGTGCGACATGCTCGATGAGGAGCTTATGCTGGAACTTAAAAAGACAATCCCGGATAGCATGCCAACTGTTTTCATTTCGTCGGTTTCCGGATTGGGCCTCTCCGAACTGAAGGATCTGATATGGGCTGAAATAAACAAGGAATCGAACAAGGTGGTGGAAATTTCGCACCGCCCCATGAATATCACCTACCTGCCGGAAGAATTGGAAGAAGAGGGGGAAGATGAAGACGGGGAGGATGAAGACGAGGAGGATGACTTGAGCAAATATAAAGGAATTGGCTGGGACGAATTGTGATAAGTATTTACGAGTTACAAGTTTGCTTGTCTGGGCAATAGGAAAAAACTCTCAGATATTATATTGTTGCCATTTAAATTCAAAATAAACCCTTCCGGATTGATAACCTTCGAATCTTTAAGCAGTTACCGCGAAATTACCCACTTTTGTACTACCCGCGAAGGTGGTTTCAGCCAGGAAAATTACGCTTCGTTCAACCTGAGCCCCTACTCGGGTGATAATCCAGAACATATTGCGCTAAACCAGCATACCCTGTGTCAAAAACTTGGCCTCGCCCCTGAAAACCTGCTAATCCCGTTTCAGGCCCACGGCATTGAAGTCCGGAAAATCGACGGGGCTTTTTTTGAACAGTCTCAAGCCGAAAGAAATACCTGCCTACATGGGGTGGATGCGCTAATTACTGATTTGCAGCATGTTTGCATAGGAGTTACAACGGCCGATTGTGTCCCTGTCTTGTTCTTCGATCCTGTCCGCCGGGCAGTGGCGGTGGCACATGCTGGTTGGCGTGGCACTTGTGGCCGGATTGCCGAGAAAACAGTGGAAGCACTGGTGCAAAGTTACCACACCGACCCACAAGATGTTCGGGTTGTGATTGGCCCCTCCATTTCGGCGGATGTGTATGAGGTTGGTGCGGAAGTTGTTGGGTTGTTCCGGGATGCCAACTTCAATGTGTCCGAAATTGTTGTGCGGCAAAACAACTCCTTTTATCTCGATTTGTGGAAAGCCAATCAACTGTCGTTGCTTGAGGCGGGAATTCAACCTTCGCATATCGAAATTTCGGGTATTTGTTCATTTACAGAGCATACACGATGCTTTTCGGCACGCAGGTTGGGTATAAAGTCCGGCCGGATGCTAAGTGGCATTATGATTCGCAGTTAGTCTAATCTGGTTTGCCAAAATGAAAATCACCATTTCAGATCAAATCCGTGAAGCTTGTCCGCAATTGGCGCTTTCCATTATCGAATGCGAGGTTGGAAATTCCCCCACATCGACATCACTTTCCGGCGAGCTGGATGCCGAAATTCAAAAGATCAGGACAACTTTGTTGTTGGATGAAATAAACAAACGGCCAGAAATTGTCGCTACACGTCTTGTTTATAAGAAGTTGGGCAAAGACCCGAACCGTTACCGCCCGTCGGCCGAAGCATTGTGCCGGAGGATTGTGCGTGGGGTTGGGATTTACCGGGCCGGCACGTTGGTGGATATCATCAATCTTGTTTCCATTCGCAGCGGATTTTCTATCGGGGGATTCGATGTGGATAAAATCAGTGGCGACATTGAACTTGGTGTTGGCACGGTCGACGATTATTTCGAGGCTATCGGGAGGGGTGTCCTCAATGTGGAAGGGTTGCCGTTGTACCGTGACGTGGAAGGCGGAATCGGGACACCTACCAGCGACAATGAACGTACAAAGATTTCCGGAGATACGACCCGCCTTCTAATAATCATTAATGGTTATGGCGGCGAAAGAGGGTTGAAGGATGCCACGGATTTTGCCCTGGATTTGCTGCAACGGTATGCGGGTCTAAAGCAACCGGATTGTTGCAGGTTGGTGAAACTGGATTGCTGATTCTGGCATCAACTGTCGAGACCGGAAATCATGTTCTCCAATTCTTCATCGAGTTCGTGCAACTGCTTTTTGCAGAATGCCATCAAGACACCCGCCCGTTTCACTTTCCCGGCAATCAGGTCCATGTTGATGTCGGGATTGTTTTCCAAGTCAGCCAGGATTTGCTCCAGTTCTGCTACAGCTTCGGTATAAGTGAGTTTTATGTTAGCCATAATTCCAGTTTTTTCTTGTTCTTTTGTTCGGGGGAAATGCTATTCATCCGAAAAGTGCATAAGTACATGTCGGTACGAACTGAAAATCTTCGACTTCGAAACATACCCCACATAACGTTTCTGCTCGTCGACAACCGGCAGGTTCCATGCGCCGGTAAGTTCGAAAATCTCCATTACCTTTTCCATGGCAAGGTTTACATTGATGGTGGCCGGGGGCGAAATCATTAGTTTCTGCACTTTGAACCGGTCGTACAATTCAGGCCTGAACATGATGTTCCTGACTTCGTCGAGCAAAACAACTCCCATTAAAACCCCGCTTCTGGGATTAACCACCGGGAATATGTTCCGGTTCGAATGCGAGATTATTTTTATCAATTCGCCCAAGGTCATTTCGGGGGTGAGTTTGGTCAGGTCTGTTTCTATCACGTTTTCCATTTTCAGCAATGTGAGGACGGCCTTGTCCTTGTGGTGGGTAATCAATTCGCCTTTTTGGGCTAACCGCATGGCATACAGGCTGTGAGGTTCGAAAAGGATGATGGTCAGGAACGAGACGGTGGAAACAATCATCAGCGTCATGAAAAGGTTGTAGCTGCCGGTTAATTCTGCAATCAGGAAAATGCCTGTCAGAGGCGCATGCATAACGCCGGACATCAGTCCCGACATGCCCGCCAGGGCGAAATTCTCTTCGGGAATCACGAACCCAAACAGGTTCAGCAGCCGTGCCAAGGTAAATCCGGTTATACAGCCAACATACAGCGATGGCGCAAAAATCCCACCCACACCACCCGCACTGGTAGTGGCCGTGGATGCAAATATCTTGAAGAAAACAATGAGGCTCAAGTATATGATGATAATCCATGGGCTGTTACCCAGCCCCAGGAACATGCTCCTGTCGAGAACTGTATCCGAGTTTCCGTTGAGCAAGGCTTCGATTGTGTCGTAGCCTTCGCCGTACAGGGGCGGGAAAACAAAAATGAGGATGCTCAGCATTATTCCCCCGGCAGCGAGTTTTGCGTAAGGATTCTTCAGGCGTCGGAATTTCCCTTCGAGCGAATTCATACCCCGGGTGAAGTAAAGGGAAACCAACCCGCAAACTACCCCCAGCAGTATAAGCGCCGGAATCCGATGGACGCTAAAAGGTTCGTAGGTGCTGAACTGGAACATGAACCCGCTTCCGGTAAAAATATAGGCGAGTGCGGTGGCCGTGACGGATGAAATCAGCAACGGGACAATGGAAGTAAGGGTCATGTCGAGCATCAGGACCTCCAGGGTGAATACAAGCCCGGCAATGGGAGCCTTGAAAATCCCACCGATAGCACCGGCCGCCCCGCAGCCCACCAGTAGCATTAAGGTTTTCTGGTCCATTTTGAAAAATTTCCCCAGGTTCGAACCGATTGCCGAACCGGTGAGCACGATGGGCGCTTCGGCCCCGACCGATCCGCCGAACCCAATGGTCACGGCGCTTCCCACCAGGGATGTCCATATGTTGTGAAGTTTGATAATGCTTTTCCGCTGCGAAATGGCATAAAGGATACGGGTAACCCCGTGGCTGATATCATCTTTGACAATGTGCCGGACAAACAAAGAGGCGATTAAAATCCCGATGGCCGGAAAAACAAGGTACCAGAAGTTGACATCGAAGCGGCTGAAATTTTCAGTGAGCAGGTGTTGTATGAGGTGGATGGTTGATTTGAGGAGGAATGCAGCAATGGCAGCAAAAATCCCGACCAGGAAGCTTAGCAAAAGGATGAACTGGCGTTGAGGGATGTGGTGTTCGCGCCAGGCAATCATTTTCGAATACCAAATATTATTTTCCATGCCTTTAAAAACTATACAAAGATAGGAAAATAGGGTAACATCAAACCCCTTTCCCCCGGAAAATAATTTCGAAAGTGTAAATGAGGATTTTCAGGTCGGTCACCAACGACATGTTGTCCAGGTAGATGATGTCGTAATTGAGGCGTTCGATCATTTTTTCAACGGTGTCGGAGTAGCCGATTTTGATGGGTCCCCACGAAGTCAGCCCGGGCCTGATTCTGTACAGCAGGCAGTAGTATGGCGCTTGCTTGATAATCTGGTTGATGTAATACCTTCGTTCTGGTCGTGGCCCCACCAGGCTCATGTCGCCTTTCAGTATGTTCCAAAACTGGGGGACTTCATCAATCCTGTATTTCCTGAGCAACCGGCCCAATGGGGTGATCCGGTCGTCGTTGGCACTGCTCAACTTTGGAAGCCCGTTTTCGGAGTTTGTATACATTGTCCTGAATTTCAGTATGTTGAATGGCCTGCCGTATCGTCCTATCCGTTCCTGCTTGTAAAATACAGGTCCTTTCGAATCGAGCTTTATCCTGGCCATGAAATACAACAGGAAGGGCGACAGCAATATAAGTGATGAGAGTGAAATAACTATGTCCATGAACCGTTTCATGCTCGCTTCCCAGTCGCTCATGGATGAACTGGTGATGCTTACCAATGGGCTCATTTCCAACTTGTTGATTTTGGCACTGCCGATAAGGATTTCGAACAAGCGGGGAGTAAACCGGATTTCGACATCGAACTGGTACAGCAGGTTGATGATTTTGAACAGCTCATTCTCGTCGGTGTCGTTGTCGAGCGCTACGATGGTTTCCCGGATATGGTGTTTTTCGATGATATGGTTTATTTGCGACATTGTTCCCAGGATGGAACTTGGGCTGACTTCCGGCTTTTTGTTGGTTGAAACAAAGCCGATTAAAGTATTCCGTGTTTCGTATTTTTGTATGTCTCCGGCAATCTTAATCGCATTTTTGCCTGTCCCGATAACAACCGTATTGCTTGTCCATTTTTTTGTCTTGTAATTTTGTTGTACTTGTGAAAAGATGGCGCTCCGAAGTACGAGGGTGAACATGAACAGCAATAGGAACAAGACAAGTAGCGAGAAATAAAAATATTCGTATGAAACGGTTACATCCCCCAGTTTCAGGACAAAGAAAACAGTTGTTGAGATAATGAATGAAGATACGAACGTGCCGACAATCAAGTTTGTGCGAAGCTTGTTCAGGGGATTGATATAGAATCCTGCCAGCGAATGAATGAATACGCAATAAAACGGGAAAAGCAAAAGGCTGGTGAAATAGTCGTAGTTCGGGATCAGTATCCGGACATTGTCGAAAATTGGAATGTCGTTGATTGTTTTCCTGAAAACGACAAAACCCACCCATACCAGCAAGGCTGCCAGCATGTCGGAAAGGATATATTTCAAGATGATACGGCGTTTAATCATAAGTCGAAGGTACTATTCTCTGATGATTTCAATTAAATTCCCCTTGCCAAGTTTTATTATCGACGAAACTGTTTGTTTTGGTTGCTCGCTTTGCCTGTAATGGACAATGTAATCCACCGTGGATTTAATTTCGTTGCTGATTTCCTTGAAATTAGAGGGCTGTGTTTCCCCTTTTGTCGTTGCCGGTACCGCAACAACCGGTTTCCGGAACTGCTCGCATAACCTGCGTGAAAAAGCTTCGTTTGTTACCCGGATTGCAATCGACCCATCCGCTCCGGTTAAATTGCGGGCCAAGCTCCTGGCCTTTTGGTAGATAATAGTCAGTGGCTTGTCCGATAAATCAATGAGGTCCCACGTCAGGTCGGGAACTTCGTCGACATACACTTGCAGTTTCGAGGGATTGTCGATTAGTACCAATGGGGGATATGCCGTTTCCGCGTTTTTTAATTTTGAAATACGTTCTACCGCTTTTTCGTTTGTGGCATCGCAGCCTATCCGCCACGAGGTGTCGGTTGGGTACAGGATAAGTCCACCGGAACGAAGTGTTTCTACTGCCTTTTTTATATCGTCGTACATGCCTTGTAAAAATGATAGGGGGATAATCAGCCCGTAAAGAAAATAATTAACGGGGAAACGGGCTTTTTATTTCCTTCTGGCTGCCTTGCTTTTGCTGCAAAGATAATAAATTAACCTCGAAAACGGCAACCCCGCGATGGTGATTGGAACCGCTTTCTTGTCCGTTCGGAAAAAAAGCTATACTTTTACAACAGGAATAAATGAGTTTGAAACGGTTGAGTTTCTTTTGCCAAATATTTGGATGATAGCCGATTTCTTTTCCTTGAGGCCTGCTGGACCTCGCTTTTGAGTCGAAAAAATAGTACACAATGATAAATACATGGATTTACAACAAACTTACCGAACAACAGATTGAAATACAAAACAAATTGGCTGAAGAATTGAGTATCAGTCCCATATTGGCCCGGTTGCTTGTTCAGCGGGATATATTGACATTCGAGGACGCCCGGAACTTTTTCAGGCCCGACCTGGGCGACCTGCATGATCCTTTTTTGATGGCCGACATGCAAAATGCTGTCAACAGGTTGACCAAAGCCATGCAGAAAAACGAGAAAATCCTTGTGTATGGCGATTATGATGTGGATGGGACTACCTCTGTTGCATTGGTTTACAAGTTTCTCAAGCAGTTTTACAGCAATATTGATTTTTATATCCCCGACCGTTACAACGAAGGCTATGGGATTTCGGTTCAGGGGATTGAATTTGCTGCGGCAAACGATTTCAAATTGATAGTGGCGCTCGATTGCGGGATTAAGGCGGTGGAAAAAGTGAAGTATGCCGCAAGCCTCGGTGTCGACTTCATTATTTGCGACCACCATACCCCCGATGCGGTTTTGCCGCCGGCAGTTGCCGTGCTTGACCCGAAACGCACGGACTGCAATTACCCCTACAAGCATCTTTCGGGCTGCGGGGTGGGTTTCAAGTTGATGCAAGCCTTCGCCGTTACCAACGATATCGATTTCTCCCGGCTCACGCCCCTTCTCGACTTGCTGGCATTGAGCATTGCATCCGATATCGTCCCCATTACCGGCGAAAACCGTATCCTGGCCTTTTACGGGCTTAAGCAAATCAACTCCAATCCAGGCATTGGGTTGAAAGGCATCCTCGAGGTGTGCGGGCTGGCCGAGAAGGAAATCTCAATCAGCGACATTGTTTTCAAAATCGGCCCGAGGATAAATGCATCGGGAAGGATGAAGCTTGCTTCGGAGGCTGTCGAACTGCTGATTTCAACAGACCAGGCTTTTGCCAAGGAAAAAAGCGGCACTATTAACGAATATAATAACGACCGCAAGGACTTGGACAAAAACATAACGGATGAGGCCATCGCACTGATTGCATCCGACAAGCGCTATTCCGACCGGAAATCCATCGTGGTTCATAAGCCCGACTGGCACAAGGGAGTAATCGGGATTGTGGCCTCGCGCCTCTCGGAAGAGTTTTACAAGCCGAGCATTGTCCTGACCAATTCGAACGGGCTTGCTTCGGGTTCGGCCCGTTCCGTGCCGGGGTTCGATATTTACAAGGCCATTGAGTCGTGCCGCGACTTGCTCGAAACGTTCGGCGGGCATATGTATGCTGCCGGCCTCTCGATGAAGGAAGAAAATATTCCTGAGTTTACCATTCGCTTCGAACAGTTTGTGGCCGAAAACATCCTGCCTGAGCAAACTTATCCTCAAATCGATATCGATGCCGTTCTCGAGTTCAAGGACATTACACCCAAGTTTTTCCGAGTGTTGAAACAGTTCGGCCCTTTCGGCCCCGGGAACATGAAGCCGATTTTTGTGTCGAAAAAGGTAATAGACTATGGTACGAGTCGCCTGGTGGGGAGGGACCAGGAACACCTGAAGCTCGAACTCGTGGATTCGAGCTCGGAAAACGTAATGAACGGGATAGCATTCAGGATGTATGAATACAACGACCATCTCAAGGCATTGAACCCGCTCGACATTTGCTATACCTTGGAAGAGAATTCTTTTAATGGTAATACCATTATTCAATTGATGATCAGGGATATAAAGATAGAAGGCGATTTGTGAAACTGGCAGGAAGATGCCTTGCCCGGGTAGCCAGATTGATAGAATGTCGCCGGTAAACCGCATCCGGTTGGAGGCTTAAACAAGTGATTTTATTAAAAAATATACAAAAGATTTTACTATTCCAAAGCAAAACAGTATTTTTGTGTAGATTTTTTTTGAAAAATGGCAAATCAATACGAAGGACTCATACACGCATTTGAATCCAAATTGCGGAAATTAATCTCGGAGTATAAGTCATTGCAAGCCCAAAATAACCAGCTTAAGGCTGAACTGGATCGCCGGAAAGACGATTTGATGCTAGCCCACAAGGAAGTTTTGGACCTTCGGAAAAATTACGACCATTTGCGTATGGCGATAAACCTGGGCGGGACTGATCCAGAAAAGGACGAGTCCAGGCAGAAAATTGCGAAAATGGTGCGGGAAATTGACAAGTGCTTAGCTCTTTTGAATGAATAGGGCTTATATGAAAGACGATATTTTTACTATAAATGTTCTGATTAACGGTTTTAAGTTTCCGCTTAAAATTGCCCGTGGAGACGAGGAATTGTACCGTAGGGCCGAAAGAATGGTTACAAAATGGATTGAAAAATTCCAGAGGCAGTACAGGCAGCGTCCCAACGAGGAAATCCTCAGCTTGGTTGCATTTCAGATGGCAACCATTGTCATGAAGCAGGAGCTTACTACCGACACTACACCTCTGGTTGAAAAAATCCGTGAACTCGAAGAGGAACTGGAGGATTTGCTGAAAAAGGAATAAACTTCTCCGACATCGTTTTTTTTTTACTTTGTTTTCCGCATTGCATCGAATCCGGCAAGCTCCAGCCACGTGGCAGCAACCGATTCAATGTCAATGCTTTTTTTATATTCTTGCTGATTGGATTTATATAATATAATTAATGGTTTAAACTTACAATAATCAATGGAAAACATAATTATCGGATTAATAACCTTTGTTGTTGGTGCCGGTGGTACATTTGGTATCATACGCATTTTCAACAAAAAAGCAATCCTGGATGCGGAAGCGGAAGCCGAATTGCTCAAGAAAAACAAGCTTATTGAAGTAAAGGAACGTTTTATTGCCCTGAAAGCCGAACACGAACAGCAGGTGCAGGAACGGAATGCGAAAATCCAGAGCGTCGAAGTGCGCTTGCAACAAAAGGAAATGCAACTGAACCAGCGGCAAGGCGAGATCCAGCGCAAGATAAACGAAGTGGAAGCCCAGAAAGAGCATTTGGAAGCCCAGCTTGGCACTATGGATGTGAAGAAAAAAGAACTTGAACATTTGCAACACCAGGCCCAGGAACAACTCGAAACTATTTCGGGCCTGTCGGCCGAGCAGGCTAAACAGCGCTTGGTGGATGCCCTGAAGGAAGAGGCCAAGACAGAAGCCATGTCTTACATAAACGATATTATGGAAGAGGCTAAAATGACCGCCAACAAGGAAGCCAAGAAAATTATTGTTCAAAGTATTCAACGGGTGGCAACTGAAACGGCTATCGAAAATTCGGTGACTGTGTTCCATATCGAATCGGACGAAATCAAAGGGCGTATTATCGGCCGGGAAGGACGTAATATCCGGGCCCTCGAAGCTGCTACCGGTGTCGAAATCATTGTGGATGATACCCCCGAAGCTATCGTGTTGTCGGCATTCGATCCCGTGCGCCGCGAAATTGCCCGGCTTGCCTTGCACCAGCTGGTGACCGACGGGCGGATTCACCCGGCGCGTATCGAGGAAGTGGTGATTAAAGTGCGGAAGCAGGTGGAAGAGGAAATCGTGGAAATAGGCAAGCGCACCACCATTGACCTGGGAATCCACGGCCTGCATCCCGAATTGATCCGCCTGGTGGGAAAAATGAAATACCGCTCGTCCTACGGTCAAAACCTGCTCCAGCATGCCCGCGAAACGGCCAACCTTTGCGCCACCATGGCCTCGGAACTTGGACTGAATCCCAAAAAAGCCAAGCGTGCAGGTCTTTTACACGACATAGGCAAAGTGCCCGATGATGAACCGGAATTGCCACACGCCATACTAGGGATGCGGCTCGCCGAAAAATACAAGGAAAAGCCCGATATCTGCAATGCCATTGGTTCACACCACGATGAAGTGGAAATGGAAACCCTGATTTCGCCTATTGTGCAAGTTTGCGATGCCATATCGGGAGCACGCCCGGGAGCGCGCCGCGAAATTGTGGAGGCTTACATCAAACGC
>DATGXD010000295.1:0-23477 GCA_035299105.1 Paludibacter sp.
ATCAAACGACATTTTATCGATAGCTATAAATCCTAAAAGTGGTGAAGTATACTTTGGAACAGGACTGTATGAATTTAAAAACAACACTTTTTTTAAATTACATGATTTCACAAACAGCAGCATTGCATCTATTTTTAGCAATGACATAAACTACATGCGCATCGATGGAGCCATTTTCGACAAGGATGGAAATCTATTTCTAACGAATACGAGCGTTAATTCAGGCATCGTAATCAGGATGGCAAACGGAGAATGGAAGAACTTATACTATCCTGGAGTTTCGAGCAAGCCAACATTGGGAAGAATATTAATCTCCAATCAAAATCCAAACCAGAAATGGGTAATGTCGGTTCGTTCAATACCAGGCATTTGCGTTTTCGATGATAATGGAACACTTACCAACCAAACAGACGACAAATCCACATTTATAAGTGATTTCATATATCCCGAAACTGATAAAAACAACCAGACCACGGCAGTAAAGGTGAGTCCAGGCAGTATTTTGTGTATGGCACAAGACAAAAATGGAGTGGTTTGGGTCGGAACAGAGCAAGGACCGTTTTTATTCAGCAACCTTACAAAAGTTTTCGATACCGATTATACTTGTTCACGCGTGAAGATACCACGGAACGACAGTACGAATCTGGCAGATTATCTATTGAAAGACGAAAAGATCAAAGCAATCGCTATCGACGGGGCTAACCGTAAATGGATCGGAACCGAAAGTTCAGGTGTTTACCTCATGTCGGAAAACGGGCAGGAAACCATCCAACATTTTACCACTTCCAATAGTCCGCTGCTATCAAACGACATTTTATCGATAGCTATAAATCCTAAAAGTGGTGAAGTATACTTTGGAACAGGACTGGGGATCATATCGTATCAAGGCGATGCAGTAGAAGCGGGAGAAACTTTTGGCGATGTGCATGCTTATCCCAATCCAGTCCGTGAGGGTTATAATGGTGTGATTACAATCACCGGATTAGTAAAGGACACGCAAGTCAAAATAACCGACATTGCAGGGAACTTGGTTTGCGAAACAGTATCGAACGGGAGTATTGCCATTTGGGACGGCAAAGATGTACATGGTCGCAAGGTAAGTACTGGCGTTTATCTGGCAATTTGTGCCAATGCCGATGGGACACAGAGTACGATTACGAAAATTCTGGTAATAAATTAATATTCGCCAACAAACCGACCTATTATGAAAAAAACAGTTCCATTAATTTCCGATAGAATTCTTCAGTTGGTTATTTTCTTATCGATCAACTCTTTATTCATCTTGAAATATGTTCCTCGTACCGGAATAAATTCCATAATAGTCTGCATTGTATATATTACTTTTATTCTCGTTTCTTACTTTTTGTCAAACAAATACATGCCTTTGGTTTCCAGAACCAAAATCAAGATTTCATATTGGGCAATCACCGGATTGGCAATTATTGGAATCGGTTGTTTACTCTATATTGTCGACCCTTACAAATTGAGAATTGATCGTTGGTCTTCATTATCCTGTTTTTGGGACAGTCTTCTACAAGGCAATTTTCCCTATGCGGCACATACCCATCTTCGCATTAATAGCTTCACTTCTGCGTTTCCTTTTTGGCTTCTGGTTAGTTTCCCCTTTTATCTTTTAGGTGATGTTGGATATGAGCTGATTTTTTTCCTTTTAATTACCGCACTGGCTTTGCGGTATTATTTCTCATCCTATCATAAAGCTTTTTTCTTTTTGGCACTTTTGCTTGTTTCACCTGCCTATTGGTATGAAATAAGTGCAAGAAGCGATTCGTTAAGCAACGGATTGTTTGTTTTCATGATTATTTTATGGTACTTAAAATCGAATCGCACTTTAGACAATAGCTTTTTGGTGTCTATCATGTTTTGTGGTTTGATAGCCTCAACCCGGTTGTCGGCAGTATTACCGATAGCAATCTTCTTTTTTCAACAATACTTAAACCTTCCTCTAAAAAGGAAAATAATTTTTCCGACATTGGTGCTTGGAGTTGCTTTTTTATTTCTATCCCCATTCATATTTTGGGACACCAACAAATGGCCTTTTTTTGAACACAACCCATTTATGGCTCAAACTGGGAATGGGAATATCTATTTCTTACTGATAATGATTATCTTAGGAATAATTTTATCATTACATTGGAAAAGCGCCCCCAAAATATTCAGCCATATTTCGCTATTTGTTTTTATCTTCATGCTCGGTTCGCAGTTTGTTTGCATATACACTGCGGGTGGAGGTAATTTGTTTAGTGAAGCTATTTCTGATATATCGTACACCACACTGGCACTACCTTATTGTCTGGCTTATTTAACCACCGACTTTAAGTTTGAAAAACAGACAGGAGTAAACGAGATTGCCATTTAACAACAAACCTACCTTACATCAATTCTACATGATATTGACCGAACCGCATCATTTGATAAAAAGCAGGAACATATGGATTATACTTTTAATATTAAGTTTTGTTGTAAGACTCCTTCTTTTTCCTATCCAAACCGGCGATTCGGTCTTCTTCCTGCAGTGGATTGATTTCATTAAAAGCCACGGGTATGCTTCATCGTTAAAATATAATTTTTACGATTATACGCCAGCCTACATTTACATTTTAATTGGCATTGCAAAGATTGGGTTGAACCCTTTATACTCCATCAAAATCGTTTCGGTTTTATTTGAATATTTAGCCGCATTTTTCATAGGTAAAATCGCATATTTAAAATACAAATCAAACATTGTCATATTGGCATGTCTTGCGGTTATCCCTTTAATTCCTACCGTAATGTTGAATAGTTCCTATTTGTCGCAATGCGATTCCATTTATTCAGCCTTTGTTTTTGGAAGCCTGTATTTTGCGCTTACGAAAAAACAATTCCTTTCGGTCGTGTTCCTGGGGCTTGCATTTTCATTCAAGGTACAAACCGCCCTAATATTGCCCGTTTATTTTGTATTAATGCTGAGGGGAAACATAAAATGGTTTTATTTTGTATTCGTCCCAATTGTATTTGCAATCAGTGTCACACCAGTATGGTTTCACGGAAGGCCTTTTGGAGAACTATTAAGTGTTTATATATCCCAGTCAAACTATTTTAAGTTCCTGACGATGAATTTCCCAAACCCGTATATGTGGATTAGTAATGATTATTACGAGCCAGTTAAAATGGCGGGTATATTGATTACGACTATGAACACGTTAATTGCCGGATTTTGGTTGAGGCAAAAGAAATATGTTTTCAGCATGGAGAACTGGATTCGGCTTGCATTCCTGAGCGCTATTTTAATTCCCTTTATTTTGCCGGGAATGCACGAAAGGTATATGTACATGGGTGATGTGCTGGGCGTATTGTATTTCCTGGTTGTAAGGAAAAACATACACTTACCGATAGGGATTATTTTAGTTTCGTTTTACTCATACATCCGCTGTTCGAGATACAACGATATACTTCCCATGGAACCAGCTTTGGCAATTCTGCTGGCAGTAATTATCATGTTAAGCATTGATTTTGTCTCATCCATAAAAGAACAAAAAGCATGAAATTATTAAGCAAATCCAATATTTTCACCTTGATTGTCATACTCGCTTATGCGGGATTAACCTTGGTGAGTCTGAACCATGGTTACTTTTGGGACAACATCCAACAGACTTCAAAGGAAGCGCATTGGTTTTACCTGACTGACTTTTCGTCACTGCTTATGCCGCAAAATCCCAATGCGGAAATAGTGGCTACAGGTTACCACCCACCACTGATGGGCATTATGACAGCCTTGCTCTGGAAAATATTTGGGTACAAACTTTGGGTGTCGCATGTATTTGTATTTATCTGGTCATGCATTTTGATTTACAATCTGAAGAAAGTTATCTCGCGCTTCTTTAATGAAAATCTTGCAGGTTGGGTACTGCTCATCGTTTTGTTCGAATCGACCTTACTCACCCAGTTTGCCATAGCTTCGTCTGATTTTATCCTCTTCACAGCCTTCGTGGTTTCCCTGAGGGCGATATTGGAGCGCAAAAGCCTTTTACTGGCTATCGGGATATTCTTCCTTTGCACAATCAATATGCGGGGAGTTTTTGCCGGGGCGCTACTATTTGTTTCGCAGGTTTATTACAATTTCCAGCAGACCAATAAATTCACTGTCAGTCAGATTTTTAGAGCCATTATTCCTTACTTGCCCACATTACTCATCCTGGCAGCTTACTATGGTTACTACTTTTACCAGAATGGCTGGTTCTTTGCCCATAATTCAACCGAAGGCCATTATTCCATTCCCCGGAATTTTGGTACAATAATTAAACATGCTGCCGAATTTGTGTTGCGGTCGGTTGAAAATGGGCGTATCAGTATTTGGGCAGCTGGTTGCCTGGTTGCCTGGCTTTGGTGGAAACATAAAACAACGCTGCCGGCAGAAGTAAAACTACTGGTTTCCATTTTCGCATTCCTTACCGGGTTGTATGTGCTATTCATTTTCATAACGCAAATGCCTTTCTCCGCCAGGTACTTCATGCCGCAGTTTTTTATCCTCACAATGCTGGCAATGATTTGGTTAGGTAATTTTCTAAAAGAAAATTACTTAAAACTGACTTTCATTCTGATAATCGGTTTTGAATTAACCGGGAATTTATGGGTTTATCCCGATAAGATAGCCAAATCGTGGGATTGCACTCTCGCCCATTTGCCTTATTACGAACTTAGGAAAGAATGTTTTGAATATATCGACCAGGAGAAGCTGGATTACAATAAAATTTCAGCCGGATTTTGCCTGTATGGGAACCGGCGGTTTGTAGAGTTGGGCAATCGTGACAATAGAGTGGGAACAACCCCTGACCGGGAATATTTCATTTATTCGAATATATCGAATGTGGAAGATGGCTTTTTTGCAGAACTTCAGAACAATGAAATATGGACTCCAATTAAGGAATTCAGGAAAGGCTTTGTCGGAATTACTATTTTTAAAAGAAACCAGAGACAATACAGCATTGACCAATAAAAAAACTACTGTTTTTTATAGCGAAAATATTTAAGTCAGATTCGAATTGGGATTTATAAAAACAATATTCTAAATTTGTAGAAGTTTTAAATATTTACCTGCAATCCGGATCTTGCCGGTTTGCTTATTTTTATACCATTATCCACAATATCCATGAAAGTACTCATCCTTGCCGGCGGACTTGGTTCCAGGTTATCAGAAGAAACCAGTTTAAAACCCAAACCCATGGTGGAAATTGGCGGAAAACCCATTCTGTGGCACATCATGAAGATTTATTCGAGCTACGGGTACAATGAATTTATCATACTTTGCGGATACAAAGGTTACATGATCAAGGAGTACTTTGCCAATTATTACAGCCATAATTCGGACATGACCATTGACATGACAACCAACCGGATTACACATCATCTCAACCATGCCGAACCTTGGAAAGTGACCCTCGTTGATACAGGATTGGACACCATGACAGGAGCGCGGATAAAAAAAGTGAAAGACTACGTTGGGAATGAACCTTTCCTGCTTACCTATGGCGACGGGGTTTCGGATGTGAATATCAACAACCTGGTTGCATTCCACAAAAATCACAGGAAATTCATCACCATGACTTCTGTCCAGCCCGAAGGCCGCTATGGCTCCCTGGTAACAGACAACGAGCAAAAAGTACTTTCGTTTATCGAAAAGCCCAAAGGCGATGGTGCGTGGATTAACGCGGGCTTTTTTGTGTGCCAGCCGGAAGTTTTTGATTACATACCCGATGGTGATAAAATAATTTTCGAACGCGAACCCCTGGAAGGATTAGCAAATGCGGGTGAACTTTACACTTACAAACACGATGGGTTCTGGAGACCCATGGATACACAACGCGACAAAAGTTTGCTCGAAAACTTGGTCGAGAACAAGAAAGCTCCCTGGATAAAATGGTAGTTGAATTATTACAACGGATTGAATATGCTTATTCTATTTGATAACTTCTACAACGGCAAAAAAGTTTTTATAACCGGGCATACCGGGTTTAAAGGTTCGTGGCTAAGCCTTTTGCTCCATAACTGTGGCGCCGAAGTATACGGTTACGCCCTCAATCCACCTACAAGCCCAAGCTTATATGATATTGCTAAAATCGAAAAACTGGTTAGCTCAACAATCGGCGACATACGGGATTATGATTTGCTTCTGAAAACGCTTAAAGATGCCCGACCCGAAATTATCATCCACTTAGCCGCACAACCCATTGTCAGCGAAGGATATAAAAACCCACGCGGCACTTTCGAAACAAACATTATGGGAACGGTAAACCTGCTTGATGCCGCCCGGCAAGTCAACAGCGTAAAGGCCATACTCAACGTAACTACGGATAAATGCTACGAAAACAAGGAATGGCACCGGGGCTATCGCGAAATTGAGCCATTAGGTGGTTTTGACCCGTATTCGAATAGCAAAGCATGTTCGGAACTGGTAACTTCTTCATTCAGAGACTCTTTCTTTAACACGGAAGTATACCATCAACATGGAGTGGCAATAGCCACGGCACGTGCAGGGAACGTTATTGGCGGTGGCGACTGGGCAGCCGACCGACTGATACCTGACATTTTCAAGGCAATACTGCATGGCAACAAAGTAAAAATACGCAATCCATACTCGGTACGCCCCTGGCAACATGTGCTCGAATCATTGACAGGCTACCTGCTTTTATGTAAAAACCTTTGTTTACAGGGAAATGCTTATGCCACTGCATGGAACTTTGGACCGGATGATGCCGATGCACAAAATGTGGAATGGATTGCCAACCGGATAGATGATTTATGGGGTGATGGGTTTTCCATGGAAATAGACAAGTCGGCACAATTCCACGAAACAAAATACCTGAAACTCGACTGTTCGAAAGCAAAGGCAGAACTGGGCTGGCAACCACGCCGGAATCTCGACTCAGCACTCTGCATGATAGTAGATTGGTACAAAGCCTTCCAAAACGGGGAAGACATGCAAAAATTCACTACCGGGCAGATAGAACAATTTTACCAATGAATGTTTTAAAGAAATTGTAAAATGAGTGATACAACGCAATTACGCAAGGAAATAATACAAAAAACCATAGAATACCACCAGGCTAAATTTGCAAAAACCGAATTCGTTCCGGGTAAAACCAAAGTAAATTATGCCGGGCGGGTGTTTGATCAACAGGAAGTGGTGAATGCTGTGGAAGCATCGCTCGATTTTTGGTTGACCGAAGGTCGGTTTTCAGAAGATTTTGCCGACAAAATTTCGGAATTCCTTGGCATCAAACACGTATTGCTTACCAACTCCGGCTCATCGGCCAATTTGCTTGCTTTTTCGGCGCTTACCTCCGAAAAATTGGGCGACAAACGGTTAATGCCTGGCGATGAAGTTATTTCGGTTGCAGCAGGATTCCCTGCCACAGTCACACCCATTATTCAATACGGTATGGTGCCGGTATTCGTTGATGTGGATATGCCAACATACAACATCAACATCGAAATGATGCAAAAAGCCATAACCCCAAAAACGCGCTGCGTTTTCATTGCCCACACTTTGGGAAACCCGTTCGATATCGATGCTGTCATGAAATTGGCCGAAGAGCATGATTTATGGGTAATCGAAGACAATTGCGATGCGTTCGGTAGCGCTTACAACGGGAAAAAAACCGGAACTTTCGGGCATATTTCAACCATATCATTCTATCCAGCGCACCATATAACCACGGGCGAAGGTGGTGCGGTTTGCACCAACAACCCGGTATTAGCCAATCTGGTTCGTGCGTTCCGCGACTGGGGACGTGATTGTTACTGTGCCGGAGGCGAAAATAATACGTGTGGCAAACGGTTCTCGCAGCAATTTGGCAACCTGCCTTTCGGCTACGACCATAAATATGTTTATTCCGAAATCGGTTACAATCTAAAAATGACGGATATTCAGGCAGCTATTGGAGCAGCGCAGATGGACAAATTACCTGAATTTTGCCATAGAAGGAAAGAAAATTTCAAAGACTGGACACGGATTTTTTCGAAATACCCACAATATTTCATACTTCCGGAAGCTACCCGGAATGCCGATCCGGCATGGTTTGCATTTATTGTCAGCCTGAAAAAAGACTGCCCGTTTACCCGCGATGAAATTACACGCTTCCTTAACGGCAAGCTAATCGAAACGCGTAACCTTTTTGCCGGAAATATGACAAGACAACCCGCTTTTGTCAACAAACAGTGGCGCGTGGCTGACCATCTTGAAAATACGGATTATATAATGAACAATACTTTTTTCCTGGGCACTTACCCCGGATTAACCAACGAAATGTTTGGGTACGCTGAAAAAGTATTGGCCGAATTCATTTCAAAACAGGGTTAAAATGGCTATTATCCGAAAATATCCGGCAAAAGTCGCTTCAATCACAAATGAGGTTGACGATATTTTCACCGTTGAGTTTGAGTCATTGAGTAAACCGTTCAGGTACGAATGTGGCCAGTTCCTGCATCTTATCACAGAAAACCAGATTAAAACCGATGAACGGGAGTAGAAAATGAAAACAGTACTTTTGACCGGTGCAACAGGATTTCTGGGCTCACATATCGCCGAAGAGCTTGTAAAAAGAGGATTCAAGGTGGTTTGTTTAAAACGCAACACCAGCAACACGTGGCGTTGCAAGGCCTTCACCCATCTGCTGCATTGGCTTAGCTATGAAAACATTAACGACATAACATCAAATATTATAGAACACAATCCAGATATACTGATACATGCAGCCTGGAATGGTGTAAAAGCTGCCGACCGTGACGATTGGGATGAACAGGAAAAAAATTACGTATTCTTTGCCCAACTTTTAGAAATCATAAATCAAACGAAAGTTGCAAAAATCATAGGCTTAGGCTCACAAGCTGAATATGGAAGTTTTAACGGTGCTGTCAACGAGGATTATCCCTTGAATCCGAACACGGCTTACGGGGCAGCCAAAGTGAAGGTTTCGGCACTTTTGAAATCGTATGCGGAAAAAAATAAAGTTGACTGGTATTGGACCAGGCTTTTTTCAATTTATGGCCCGAAAGAAGATGCAAATTGGCTGATTCCAGCTACCATAAAAAATCTTATTGAACAAAGCGAGATGCCGTTAACCGCGTGTGAACAAAGTTACGACTATCTGTTTGTTAAAGATTTTGTCGAAGGAATTAGGAAGGTGGCAGATTGCAAACAAAACCTTTCAGGAACATACAATTTATCGTCCAATAAAAGCCTGAAAATAAAAGAGATACTTTCTTTTTTGGAAAATAAATTGGCGGCCGGCAAAAAATTATTACTTTTCGGAGCATTGCCATACCGGGACAACCAGGTTATGCATATGCAAGGAAATTCCGGCAAATTTTACAGGACATTTGATTTCAGCCCGGAACACAACATGGAAAATGGTCTTAACAAAACCATTGAATATTACCTAAACAATGTAAAAGAGAATGGTTCAGCAAATTAACACGAGCCGGGAATTTTCGAAGGAAATCCGAAAATTAGCGCTGAAAATGGTATATCAGGCTAAGGCTTCGCACATTGGTGGAGCTTTGTCCATGGCCGATATTTTAGCCGTGTTGTACCACGAAGTGTTGACTATTTTCCCAAGTGATTATTCAAATCCCCGAAGAGACAGGTTTATATTATCAAAGGGACACGCTTGTACCGGATTGTATGCGGCCTTGGCACTCAAAGGTTTTTTTCCGGTCGAAGATTTAGAAACCTATGCCCAGGATGGTAGCCTGTATTTATCACATACAAGCCATTACATTCCGGGTGTGGAAATTTCTGCCGGAAGCTTGGGACATGGATTGCCCATTAGCTGCGGTTTGGCGCTGGCAGCAAAGAAAAAGAAAGAAAACTGGAAAACTTACTGCCTGATAAGCGATGGTGAATTGGACGAAGGCTCTAATTGGGAGTCCATTCTTCTGGCTCCCCAGTTGAGACTTGACAACCTGATACTTATTGTCGATTACAACAAAATCCAGAGTTTGGGCACTGTTGCGAATGTGCTGGATTTGCACCCGTTGAAAGCGAAGTTCGAGGCGTTCCGTTGGGAAACCTACGAGGTCGATGGACATAACCACTATGAATTGAAAAGTTCTTTTGAAAAAGCACAAAGTTCCAACGGCCTCCCAAAAGTAATTATTGCCCACACAATTAAAGGCAAAGGCGTGGATTTTATGGAAGATAAATTGCTGTGGCACTACAAATCGCCAAACAATGTTGAACTAGATAGAGCACTTAACCAAATAAAATAATTTACATAAAAAAATGGATATAGAAAAAAATGGGGGCAATCCCAAAAGGCATTCTGAGAATGATTTAAAGTCCTATAATTTAGTTGAGGAGGCATTTGAATTAAGTAAAATTGATTTATTCGGGAAACTGGAAGCGTTTACCAGGTTTTCTTCAAAACGCAGCATTGCCAGGTTTTTATGCAAGCATGAAATTTTCCAAAATATCCTTTTGACAAATGGCGTAATTATAGAGTGTGGCGTTTTTAATGGAGCTGGCCTTTTTTCTTGGGCACAGTTTTCAAATATATATGAACCTACTAATTATACCAGAAAAATAATTGGGTTTGACACTTTTGAAGGATTTCCAACGATTTCTACAAATGATGAAAACAGCGATAAAAATCCTAACATCGGAGACTTAAAAGGGGAATATATTGACGAATTCTCCTTATCAATTGAAAAGTACAACAAAGAAAGGCACTTGTCCCATATTCCAAACATTGAGCTTATAAAGGGAGATTTCCTAATTACCGGAGAAGAGTATTTGAAAAACAATAATCATTTATTGATTTCGCTGTTATATTTAGATTTTGATTTATACGAGCCAACAAAAAAAGCTCTCGATATTTTTTTACCCCGAATGTGTAAAGGCGCTGTAGTCTGTTTCGACCAATCAAACTGCCCGAATTACCCTGGAGAAACAATTGCGTTACTGGAGTCGTTCAATTTAAAAAACCACAAGCTCCATCGATCAACGATAGACCCATGGATTTCCTGGATAATTCTATAATCCGCGTCCATACTAAATGAGAACAGCCTTTATCAATCAATTAATTGCAGAAGCAAAAACCAATGACCGGATATTCCTGTTGGTTGGTGATTTGGGGTTCAGCGTGGTTGAACCGTTTGCCGAACTTTTCCCCGACAGATTCCTTAATGTAGGAGTTGCTGAGCAAAACATGGCCGGAATTGCAGCCGGACTGGCTATGGAAGGGTATTGTGTCTATATTTATTCCATCGGGAATTTTCCCACCTTGCGCTGCATGGAGCAAATCAGGTACGACATCTGCTACCACAACCTGAATGTGAAGATTGTTGCAGTGGGCGGTGGTTATGCTTACGGCCCGTTGGGCGTGTCGCATCAGGCCACGGAAGAAATAGGCATGTTGCGTACCATTCCGAATTTAGTGGTTTGCGCACCAGCCGACCCATTGGAAACGCAAGCCATTACCTCATTTGCATCGCAATACCCAGGACCTTGTTATATGCGGATTGGAAAAGCCGGCGAACCTCATGTACATTCACAAAACGCCAACATCCAACTCGCATTGGGCGATATACTGGAAATCAGAACCGGAGGTGAAATTGCTGTTTTTTCAACAGGCAGCATGCTTAAGTATGTTGTTGATTTTCTGGAACAAAACAAAATAAAAGCATCAGTTTACAGTTTCCCCTTTATCAAGCCAATAAACAAAGTGGCATTGGCAGAAATTGGAAAAGCCTACAAAAAAATCATCACGATAGAAGAGCATCAGGCTCAGGCTGGTTTTGGATCTGCCATACTCGAAGTCATCAATGAGCTTCTGGAAGGACAGGAATTGCAGCAGTCCCCATCAATACAAAGGATAGCCATACCCGACAAATTCTATTCCGTAGCCGGATCCCAAGATTACCTAAGGAAGCTCGCCGGGCTTGAACTGAACAAAGAATTATTTGAAATATAAGATTATGAGTTTAATAAGCATTGTCACACCCTGTTATAACGAAGAACTGAATGTTGAAGCCCTTTACCGACAGGTAAAAGCAGTGTTCGATTCTTTGCCCCGGTACCGTTACGAACACATCTTTATCGACAATTCCTCGACGGACAAAACGGTTGAAATTCTTAAGCAAATAGCTGCCACTGACCAAAAAGTGAAAATAATTGTCAACATCCGTAATTTCGGCCATATTCGTTCACCGTATCATGGACTTCTTCAGGCAAAAGGCGATGCCGTGATTCTGATGGTTGCCGACTTGCAGGATCCTCCTTCGATGATTGAAAAGTTCCTGGAAAAATGGGAAGAAGGCTACAAAATTGTGGTTGGCACCAAAAACAAGAGCAAGGAAAACAAGCTTATGTTTTTCATTCGCAAGGCGTTCTACAAAACCATTTCACGCATTTCTGAAACCGAACAGGTGAAAAATTTCACCGGATTCGGCCTTTACGATAAATCTTTCATGGATATTCTCCGGACTATCGATGAACCGTACCCTTATTTCAGGGGACTTATCACCGAACTCGGGTTTAACCGGATAGAAATTCCCTACGAACAACCCAGAAGGGAAAAAGGCAAGACGAACAATAACTTTTACACCCTCTACGACATTGCCATGCTTGGTTTTGTCAACCATTCGAAACTGCCGTTACGGCTCGCCAGTTTCATAGGGTTTACCGTGTCGGCGCTGAGTTTGCTTATTGCCCTGCTTTACTTTGTTGCCAAAATTATTTTCTGGAACACGTTTTCCATTGGGATTGCCCCGCTCGTTATTGGATTGTTTTTCTTTGGCGGCATCCAACTTTTCTTCCTTGGAATAATTGGAGAATACATCGGGGCAATTTTCACACAAGTAAAAAACAGGCCGCTGGTTGTTGAAAAAGAAAGGATTAACTTTGATGGAAAATAAATCCGTGGGCTTGGTCTCAGGCTTACTAAAAAAAAGGCTTGTCCGCTTCTTTTTAGTAAGTGGGCTAAACACCATTTTCGGATACGGGCTATTTGCGTTATTCTTATACTCAGGGATTTCCTATCCATTTGCTTTATTATTCAGCACAATCATTGGAATCGTTTTCAATTTCAAAACCATTGGAAACCTTGTATTTAAAAATCGTAGAAATATCCTGGTATTCAAGTTCTTTGCAGTATATGGCATTACATACCTGTGCAACTTGGCCGGACTTGCATTTTTCAACTTTCTGCAAATCAACAATTATGTAGGCGGAGCCATTTTGGTCGTACCTATCGGCGTACTTTCTTTCGTATTAAACAGGACTTTTGTTTTTAAAAAATGATTCCTAACTGATTTACATTACTTTGGAAAAGACAAAATCATTCCACCAACTTGTCAGGTTCGGCATTGTAGGCGTGTCGAACACATTGATAACAGCTGCAATCATTTGGATATTGCTGCGTATTTTCCATGTTTCGGATTATATATCGAATATCGTTGGCTACGTTGCAGGGCTAATTAACAGCTATTTCTGGAACCGGAAATGGACTTTTGCAAGTAAAACAAAATGGAGTGAAACAATATTCAAATTTATTCTTACTTTTGGAGTTTCATATTTATTCCAGCTGGGAAACCTTTATTTGTTGCTGCATTACACCAAAACCGACCCGTATGTTTGCCAGTTGATTTCGATAGTGGTGTATACCGGCATCAACTTTATATTAAACAAGTATTACACGTTCAGGCATTAAAAAATGCCTGGAATCCAGGAAAAATCAATCAATGGAAAAGGATAACGAACAGAACGAAAGGCAAAGTTCTGAAAAATACTTCCATGCATTGCCTCATAACCTGAACTGCGCACAAGCCATCCTGCGGGGATTCCAGCAGGAGTTCAATATCACCGACAAAGAGATTGAAACCTACCGCGCATGGGGAGGCGGCCGAGCCGATGGGGGCCTTTGTGGCGCTTTGTTTGCTGCCGAAAGGTTGCTGGCCGAAGTCGGCAAAGAATCGGTGGTCGAGGAGTTCCGGAATCAAACCGGTAGCATGCTTTGTTCCGAATTAAAGGGGGAAAAATATACCTGCGCCGAGTTGGTCCGTATTGCCGACGAACTGGTGAAACAAAATATGAAGTAACCGGTTACTTAATTAGGTTGATAAACTCCTCGCGGGTTTTTGCCTGCTCGAACACGCCCGTAAAATCGGATGTGGTGGTAATGGAATGCTGTTTCTGTATACCGCGCATTTGCATGCAAAGGTGCTGTGCCTCAATGATAACCATCACGCCCATCGGGTTCAGGGTTTTCTGGATACATTCCTTGATTTGCGTTGTCATGCGTTCCTGGACCTGCATCCGGCGGGCATAAACCTCCACGATACGGGCAATCTTGCTCAACCCCGTAATCTTTTTATTTGGTATATAGGCCACGTGCGCCTTGCCGAAAAACGGCAATAGATGGTGTTCGCACATCGAGTAGAAATCAATATCCTTCACAATCACCATTTGGCGGTAATCCTCGGTAAACATGGCCGAACGGATAATTTCCTCCGGATCCTGCTCGTATCCCTGCATCAGGAACTGCATGGCGCGCGAAACACGCCCCGGGGTTTTTTCGAGTCCCTCACGCGTAACATCTTCACCCAGCAATTCAATGATTTGCGAGTATAGCCCGGCAATTTTTTCCGTTTTTTCCAAAGCAAACGGCACCGGATGGTTCATATTAAAGTCCATCATAAATTATTTTGAGATAACAATTTGCTCCTTAACCACATACGCTTCCTTCTTAAGGTTTGGGAACAATTCGACAAGTTGCTTGCGGAACGACTGTGCGTCTGTTTGGGTGCGGAAGTCGCCGACCCTCACTTTCCAGAACGGGGATGTGTAATTCACATATACGGCCTCGCTGGGGAATTCCTCCCGAATCATTTTCTCGATACGGAATGCATCGGCTTTCGCTGTTCGTTGCGTGTTGCTCGAAAAAACCTGCACACGGTATCCGGGAACGGTATTTTGCGCCTTCACCACATTCGTACCCCGGCTCGACAACTTTGTTTCAATGCGCTTGTCCTGATGAACCACAACAGTTGCACGTGTCAACGAATCGGGTTCCGCCAACGATTCAAACGCGTTGCCATGCTTAAGCGTTGCGTTTTGCTGGGATACTGCAAATTCCGCCAGTGCCAAAACCACAACAAGTGGAATAATAATCCTTTTCATTTACGTCAATTAATTTCGGGTGCAAAGTTAGGCAAATGTTCCCGTTATCATGCCAGAAAGTTTGAAAATTTATTGAACCATAAGCCCTGCTTGTTCCCGAAAGGCTATTTCACAATGTAAGCATTTTCTTGCAACTACTTGCCTGGCAAATTTCTATATTAATGGTCAATTGTTTATCTTTGTTCCTATTTAAATTCCGAAACAGATGCCAATAGCCAAAGTCGCCCTGATTGTTGCCGGAGGGAAAGGCCTCCGAATGAACGCCCAAATCCCCAAGCAATTTATTGAGATACAAGGCAAACCCATCCTCATGCACACGCTGTTGGCTTTCCACCGGTACGACCCCGACATGAAACTGGTACTGGTTTTGCCTGCCAGCCAGATAGGATATTGGCAAAAACTGTGCGACATTTACCATTTCGACATTATCCATAAAATTGTAGCCGGGGGCGAAACCCGTTTCGAGTCGGTAAAAAACGGGCTTCGGGCAGTGTCGGAACCCTCGCTGGTTGCCGTACACGATGGTGTCCGGCCGCTTGCAAGCAGCGGAACCATTGCGCGCTGCTTCGGCAAAGCGGCAGAAACCGGAGCGGCGATTCCGGTAACGGAGCCGGTTGACAGCCTCCGCCAAATTTCGGCCGGCGGCAGCCACTCGGTCGACCGGGACCTTTACCGCTTGGTGCAAACTCCGCAGGTTTTTGATGCCACACTATTGAAAAAAGCTTACGGGCAGCCATATTCGCCACTTTTTACCGACGACGCTTCGGTTGTGGAAGCTTTGGGAACCAGCATACACTTGGTGGACGGCAACCGCGAGAACATAAAAATAACCACTGAACCCGACTTGAAACTAGCTTCCATTTTCCTTGAAAACATTGAATAAACACATGCCCAGCACAAACAACATACAATGGCTCAACACGCTACGCACGCTGGCAACCCTTGGCGTGATTGTAATCCACGTTACCACGCCTGTGCTGAAAATGATGTACGGGCGAAACATGGAATACTGGTGGATTGGCAACGCAATCGACAGCTGCGTGCGATATATCATAGCCATGTTTTTAATGCTGAGCGGCGCCACCATGCTCGATAAAGATTACAAGCTGGCCGAATTTTACAAGAAACGGTTCATGCGCGTGCTGTTGCCGTTCCTTTTCTGGTTGGCGGCTTACTGGATTTACCGTTGGAGTATTTTGCCACCGAAACAACAGCCCCACGGCTTCCAGCCTATCACCCGTTGGGCAATTGATTTGTTCAACAAGGAAGGCGTTTCGAAACATTTCTGGTACATTTACATGATCTTGGTGTTGTACCTGTTTGTTCCATTACTGGGGAAAATAGTCCGGAACATGAAACCACATGTTCTGGTTTCTGTTTTGGCCGGTTGGGTAGTCATCAACCAGTTGCAGGTAATTGGGCTGATAAGGCTGCCGGAATTTTACATTCAAAAATCATTTAGTTATTTCATGTATTCCGGTTACATGGTGCTGGGCTATTACTTATATAAGTTCATTACCCCGACCGAAAAATTCCGTTTCATTGCCGCGGTAGTTTTCATGTCCACCGTTTTGGTTTCGGCACTTTCTACTTATTTTCTAAGCAGCCGGGCACACAAGCTCGACACAACCATGTATGGTTCGTTGACCTTGAACACCATGTTGCAAGCCAGCGCGTTATTCCTCCTGGCAAAAAACACGACGATAAAAAACCGTGTACTCAGGTGGCTCAACGAACTGGTCAGCGACCACAGCTACGGTATTTACCTGGTGCATGTCATGGTTATCAGTATACTGTTCAACCATAAGATTTTCTGGACCATGGCTTACCCATTGGTTTCGTTGCCTGTAATTGTTTTGCTCACTGTGGGAATTTCATTTGGGATAATATTTTTGCTGCGGAAAATCCCCATGGGGAAATATGTTTCGGGATAATCTCAGCGGACTATTATATTAAAATTCAAGTACTGGAAAGAAATATGGAGATTAAGAATTGTACAATGGATGATTTCAATGAAATCGTCAGGGATATTACTGACTTTTGGGGTAGTGACAGGACTTTGCATTTGCATCAACCATTTTTAGTATATGAATTTGGCAATACGGCATTTGCCATTAAGGAAAAGGGCATTGTTGTTGCTTATTTATTTGGTTTCTACTCGCAAACAGAAAGTTTGGCTTATGTCCATTTACTTGGAGTACGGGAACAAAACCAAAGGCAAGGATTAGGCAAGTTACTGTATGATTATTTTATCGAAATAGCAAAAGCACGTGGCATTTCTAAAATAAAAGCCATTACGACACCTTCCAATATCAAATCTGTGAACTTTCACAAAAGCAAGATCGGGATGAATCTGATTGGTGAACCCAATCAGGAAGGAATAAATGTGGTGAGGAATTATTCAGGAATAAATAATGACAGAGTCGTTTTTGAGAAGAAAATTAGTTGAAATAAAATTGTCGTAGGGACAAGTCGTGACCTGTCCTTAAACGAACATAAAAATTTATGGATCTCTCCTTTCAAGACATAAAGTTTCTGCCCGGCGTAGGACCGAAAAAGGCGGATTTGCTCAACAAGGAACTTGGCATACGCTGTGCCGAGGATTTGGTGCGGCATTATCCGTACAAATATGTCGACAGGAGCCGGTTTTATTACCTGCACGAAATTTCGGAAGAAATGCCTTTCATTCAGGTAAAAGGGCAGATTATCCGTTTCGAGAAAGCGGGCGAAGGACATTCGCAGCGCCTCGTTGCCACTTTCACCGATGGGCATCAAACGATAGACTTAATATGGTTTAAAGGCGTGAAATATGTGCTCGACAAGTACAAGCCACGGATCGACTACGTGGTTTTCGGGAAACCATCGGCATTCAACGGCCGGTTCAATATCGTGCATCCCGAAATTGAATTGGCCTCGCAGTTGCCTCCACCCGAGCAAATGGGGCTACAGCCTTTTTACAACACAACGGAAAAAATGAAAAGCAATTTCTTGAATTCGAAGACATTGCAAAAAATCATATTCCCGATAGTGCAGCAAATCAAAACCGGTATCCCCGACACGCTACCCGCCTATTTGCTGAAAAAGTTCGGGTTAATGAACCTGACCGAATCGTTGACACAGGTTCATTTTCCCAAAAATGCCGACATGCTGAAAAAAGCCCGGCAGCGCCTGAAATTCGAAGAACTTTTTTACATCCAGCTGAACATACTGCAACAAAGCAAGTGGCGCGACCTGCATTTCAAAGGCTTCATTTTCGGGCAAATCGGGCATTATTTCAATACATTTTTCAAGGATTACCTGCCTTTCGAACTGACAGGCGCCCAGAAACGCGTGCTGCGCGAAATCCGCGCCGATGTAGCCACCGGGCGGCAAATGAACCGGCTGCTGCAAGGCGATGTGGGAAGTGGCAAAACCCTGGTGGCGCTCATGGCCATGCTCATGGCTATCGACAACGGGTTCCAGGCCTGCATCATGGCCCCGACCGAAATCCTGGCCGCACAGCACTTTGCAAGCCTGAAGGAATTCCTCGGCGACATCGGCCTCAACGTGGCGCTGCTGACCGGCTCTACACGCCCCAAAGCACGCGTGGAATTGCACGAGCAACTCCGCAACGGCGAAATGAATATCCTGATCGGGACCCATGCGCTGATTGAAGAAACAGTGCAGTTCAAAAACCTCGGGCTGGTTGTCATCGACGAACAGCACCGCTTTGGTGTGGAGCAACGTTCCAAGCTTTGGAAAAAGAACATTCAACCGCCGCATATCCTGGTAATGACCGCCACCCCAATTCCGCGGACACTGGCCATGACATTGTATGGCGACCTCAGCGTATCGGTCATCGACGAACTACCACCCGGCAGGAAACCCATCCAGACCTACCATTATTACGACAACAAGCGGCAGGCGCTCAACCAATTCATAGCCAAGCAAGTAAATGCCGGGCGGCAGGTTTACATTGTGTACCCCTTGATCCAGGAATCGGAAAAAACCGACTTGCAGAACCTCGAGAAAGGCTACGAATACATGTGCGAAGTGTTTCCCGGATATAAGATAAGCCGGGTGCATGGGAAACTGAAATCGGCGGAAAAGGAACATGAGATGCAAAAATTCGTGAAAGGCGAAACCCAAATCATGGTTGCTACCACCGTGATTGAAGTCGGGGTAAATGTACCCAATGCCTCGGTCATGGTGATTGAAAGCGCCCAGCGGTTCGGGCTGTCGCAGTTGCACCAGTTGCGCGGGCGCGTGGGCCGGGGAGCCGAGCAGTCGTTCTGTATCCTGCTCACGGGTTATAAACTGGGTGCCGACACCCGGAAACGGATGGAAATAATGGTGAGGACAAACGACGGCTTCGAAATAGCAGAAGCCGACCTGAAGCTGCGCGGCCCGGGCGACCTGGAAGGAACACAACAAAGCGGGCTTCCATTCGAACTCAAGATTTCGAATCTTGCGCAGGATGGCAAAATGCTGGAAATTGCCCGCCATGCCGCCATGGAAATCCTGGAAGACGACCCCCAATTACAAAAAACCGAGAACAAAGTCATGGCAAACCAATTAAGGAAAATGAAAACGAATACCTTAAATTGGGGTTCGATAAGTTAAGAATATAGAATTTCTTTTGCCTGCTAAAGCCATTTCTTTATTTTTGGGTTGCCTAATACAAATCCAATACAAAATTAAAATCTAAAACATGGAAAAAACACTTGTCATTATCAAACCCGGCGCTATCCAGCGGGGATTGATCGGCGAAGTAATCCGCCGCTTCGAACAAAAAGGCTTGCAATTGTGCGGGATGAAAATGTTGCAACTCACGGATGAAATCCTGGCCGAACATTACGCACACTTAATTCAAAAACCGTTTTTCAAACGCATCAAGGATTCGATGATGAGGACACCCGTTATCGTGTGCTGCTGGGAAGGGATGGACGTGGTGAGGGTTGTGCACGAGCTGACCGGGAAAACCAACGGCCGGGAAGCCGCACTCGGAACCATCAGGGGCGACTACAGCATGAGTGTACAGGAAAACATAATCCACACCTCCGATTCGGTCGAAAATGCAAGAATCGAATTGGCCCGCTTTTTCAAAGAAGATGAAATTTTTGATTACGAACATGCCAGCCTGAGATTCCTGTATGCCAATGACGAAATCTGAAAATGGTTGACACATTGACCAAACTTATTACCAATTCCAAATAGTATATTGCTGAAAAATTTATGCCTGTATCGTTCAAATCGCATTTGCTGCCAATCATTTTTTTATTTTCTGCGTTTAATGCATTTTCACAAAGTCCAACTTATTCGCTCATCCCCAAGAAGGATACAGCCAACGTTTACAAACAAATGCTGAATGACAATACCGACGACTTGATGGAAAACCATCCAGCCGAAGATATCTACAATAGGATTTGGACCAGCGAACGCATTAACCCTTATAAGATCCCGATTGACAGCCTGCCCGATTCGGTGCGCATCGATTGCAGCAATTTCCATATCCCCGTTCCCGGAGCAGTAACTTCAGTGTTCGGTCAACGCAGGTACCGGTACCATTATGGCACCGACCTGCGGTTGAATGTGGGCGACACCGTGCGTTCATCCTTTTCGGGCAAAGTGCGGATTATCGACTATGAAGCGCGCGGTTACGGCAACTATGTGGTAATCAGGCACGATAATGGGCTGGAAACAGTTTATGCCCATCTATCACAGGTTTTGGTGGCCTTGAACGAAAATATCAAGAGCGGGCAAATCATCGGTCTTGGTGGCAATACCGGGCGTTCAACCGGGCCGCACCTCCACTTCGAAACCCGCTACATAGGGAATGCCATCAACCCGGCAAACATCATTAATTTCGATACGGGAACCGTTTTCAACAACACTTACCTCATTACCAAGAAAGGCTCATTCTACTACCAGCACGCGGCCAAGCTGAAGCAGGCTGCGAAATATTACACCGTGCGGAAAGGCGACAACCTGAGTAAGATAGCCGCGCGGAACGGTATGAGCATAAAGAGCCTGGCCAAGCTGAACGGCATCAAGGTGAAAACCAGAATCAAGAAAGGGCAACGATTGAGGGTGAGATAACAGTTCGCAGTTGGTAGTTTGGAATTGATTAGCCGCCGGCATCAATGATAATAAAAAAGCCGTTTCGAAATTGAAACGGCTTTTTTATTATTTCCTGATTCTATCAATAGCGGTAATGTTCCGCCTTGAAAGGACCTTCGGCACTAACGCCGATATAGGCAGCCTGCTCGGGGGTAAGCACCGTAAGCTTCACACCCAACTGCTCCAGGTGGAGGCGTGCCACCTCTTCATCGAGCTGTTTCGGCAAACGGTAAACATCAATCTTGTAATCGCTTTTATGCAATTCGATTTGGGCCAAAGTCTGGTTTGTGAACGAACTGCTCATTACAAACGAAGGATGCCCCGTTGCGCAGCCCAGGTTCACCAGGCGTCCATCGGCCAGGAGCAATACGCCATGCCCATCGGGGAAAACATATTTGTCGACTTGCGGCTTGATATTCACATGCTGGATACCATTGTATTTCTTCAGTTTATCCACCTGTATTTCGTTGTCGAAATGGCCGATATTGCAAATAATCGCACCATCCTTCATTTTCTCCATGTGTTCGATACGGATAATATCGCGGTTGCCGGTAGTGGTAACATACACATTCCCCTCGCTTAGGGCTTCTTCAACGGTAGTCACCCTGAAACCCTCCATCGAAGCCTGGAGCGCGCAAATGGGGTCGATTTCGGTCACAATAACACGGGCGCCGTAGGCTAGCATCGATTTAGCACAACCTTTCCCCACATCGCCATATCCGCAAACCACCACTACTTTCCCGGCCAGCATAATGTCGGTGGCGCGCTTAATCCCATCGGCCAGCGACTCGCGGCAACCATAAAGGTTGTCGAATTTCGACTTGGTAACCGAGTCGTTCACATTGAAGGCAGGGAAAAGCAGATTCCCCTCGGCCAGCATTTGGTACAGGCGGTGTACCCCGGTGGTGGTTTCTTCGGAAACACCCCTGAGTTCGGGAATCATGCGCGACCACATTCCATTTTCTTCGTGGAGGACATCTTTCAGGATTTTGTAAAGCAACTGTTCATCAGCACCATCCGCCTGCTTGTCAAGCACATTGGCATTTTTTTCGGCAGCCACGCCCACGTGGATCATCATGGTGGCATCGCCACCGTCATCGACAATTAAAGTCGGGCCTTTCCGGCCTTCGAAGGTGAGTGCCTGCAACGTGCACCACCAGTACTCCTCAAGCGATTCGCCCTTCCAGGCAAAAACCGGAATACCGGCGGCAGCAATTGCAGCTGCTGCATGGTCCTGGGTGGAGTAGATATTGCAACTGCACCACCGCACCTCGGCGCCAAGTTCGACCAATGTCTCGATTAAAACCGCAGTCTGGATAGTCATGTGGAGCGAACCCATGATACGGGCGCCTTTCAACGGCTTTTCGCTGGAGTATTTTGCACGCAGGGCCATCAATCCGGGCATTTCCTTTTCGGCCAATTCTATTTCCTTGCGTCCAAAATCAGCCAGTGACATGTCAGCAACCTTGTATGGCAAATTGCTGAATAATTCGAGGTTACTCATTCTTTATCGTGTTTAATTTTTAAATTTCAAATGGGAGTGCAAAGATACAACAAAAGCATTAATATTGAAGTTGTTTTCAGCAAAAACCCTATCTTTGTACCAGGTTAAGGTTCATGGCATTGATTACTGACATCCACACACACCACATGAAAGCCTCGGCATATCCTTTTGTGCTGAATGCTTATCCGGAACAAGCCGATTTGGTCAGGCAACACCCGGATTTGCTTTTTTCGGTGGGCATGCACCCCTGGAACCTGCATTTGTACAACCCCATTGAACTCCCCCTCAATACCCTGGTTGCCCTATCCACATTGCCGCAGGTGGTGATGATTGGCGAATGCGGGCTCGACAAAAACGCACAGTCCCCGCTATCGTTGCAACAGGAAATATTTCACCGGCACATTGAAATATCCGAAAATCTTCAAAAGCCTTTACTGGTACATTGCGTGGGATGTTTCGACAAACTAATTGCCGCCCGTAAACCGGCCACACAACGCTGGATTATCCATGGCTTCAGGGGGAAACCACAGTTGGCACAGCAACTGCTGCAACATGGAATGGACATATCCTTCGGCCCGCAATTCAACATCCAGAGTGTACTATTAACGCCGCCCGAAAGGTTACATGTCGAAACTGACGACACGGAAGCCATACGCCCCCTAGTGAGGGTGAGGTTGCGCTGAGGAGCATTCTGAAGGA
>DATGXD010000296.1:0-2676 GCA_035299105.1 Paludibacter sp.
TATCAACTGAAGAAATTTTGGAAAAGCTCCGACTTACCGAAAATGGACAGCTCAAACGGGCTGCTATTATTTTGTTCGGCAAAGATCCCGGACGGTTTTATCCCAATACGCCTGTGAAAATTGGGCGGTTTGCTAAAGACGATGCAGATTTGCGTTTTCAGGAAGTAGAAGAAGGAAATCTTGTGGTGCAGTTAAGAAATGTATTGGAGCAATTAAACCATAAATTCCTTACTCGCCCTATTGAATTTGAGGGAATGTACAGAGTAGAAAAAGGCGAATATCCCGTTCCGGCTATTCGTGAAATGTTATTGAATGCACTGGTACACCGAAACTATATGGGTGCTCAAACGCAAATAAGAGTGTACGACGATAAAATAAGTGTATGGAATGATGGGCAGTTACCGGAAGGCATTAGTTTAGACGCTCTTAAACGTACCCATTCTTCAAAACCGAGAAATCCGATTATTGCTGATGTGTGTTTCAAAGGGGGGCTTATTGATAGTTGGGGACGTGGAACGCTTAAAATTATTGAGACTTGTAAAGCTGCCGAATTACCCGAACCCGAACTTACAGAACGTGATGGAGGATTCGTGGTTACACTTTTCAAAGATAATCTTACTGAAGAACAGTTAGTAAAACTTGGTTTGAATAATCGACAAGTCAAAGCGGTAATCTATGTAAAAGAAAAAGGTAGAATTACAAATAGTGAATATCAAAAATTGAACGAAACTTCTGAAAGAACGGCTTCCCGGGATTTAGAAGAGTTGTACAAACTAAATATTTTAGATAGAGTCGGAGAAAGTAAATCTACTTCTTATGTTATAAAAGCTGGCGGATATGACTCGTAAATGGCGGGTAAATGGCGGATATGGCGGATAAATGGCGGATATGGCAAATGTCCGATATGTCCGATAAATGTCTGATAAACGACCATATTCGGGTTTAAAGGAGTGCTGGATTACCTCAGGCATATTTATATTATCCTGAATTGTGGGCAAAAAGCGGGCAAAGCGGGTAAAAAGCGGGCATTTCACAACTAAAAATATACGGAGCTGAAAGTAGAATGACAGGGTATGAATGTCTCGAATGTCTCGAAAATGTCCCGAACAACAAAGTTCTATTTCCGATAAGCTTCCGATAAATTTCCGGTATTTCCGAAAAAGGCGTTTGTCTGATTACTGCCGAAGTTGCCGAAGTTTTGCCGAAGTTGCACTTTTGTTTTAATGTTACAGAATATCGTTGTTTAAGAAACCTTATAGATAACAACAAATAGAAAATTTGTATCCAGCTTGACAAATGCGTATTCGGCTCAATACAAACAACTTACTACACAAACAAATAAAGTAGGTACCCAGCTACGACAAAAAATGTACGGAGCTGCTCACACAAAGAAAGAACCACCTAACAGGTTTCTACAACCTGTTAGGTTTAACAATTAATACAAATGGAAAATATTGTCAACATAAACTACGCCCAAACAGGCAAAGCCACCAATGTCAACGACATGGGAATGCGACAAATGCAAGCTAAGGCTTATGAAGTTCGCGCCAAACAGTATATTTTGCTAAAAGCTCCTCCGGCTTCGGGCAAAAGTCGCGCACTTATGTTTCTGGCTTTAGACAAGCTGAATTATCAGGGGCTCAAAAAAGCAATTGTGGCGGTTCCCGAAAAAACAATTGGTCGTTCGTTCAATAATACCGATTTGGAAAAGTTCGGGTTCTTTACCGATTGGCGGGTGGCGAAGTATTACAACTTATGCGATGCAGAGAATGAGCAAAGCAAGGTCAAACGGTTTAAAGAATTTACTGCCGACGCACAGGCCGAGATTTTGGTTTGTACACATGCCACCTTACGCTTTGCCGCAAAGGAATTAAGCGATGAGGCATTTACTGACTGCTTGCTGGCCATTGACGAATTTCACCATGTTTCAGCCGATGCCAATAGCGGGCTCGGCGATTTGGTTCACAGATTGATGACACAAACCAATGCCCACGTAATAGCCATGACCGGCTCTTACTTCCGTGGCGATGGTGTGCCGGTACTTCGTCCCGACGACGAAAACCGTTTCCACCCGGTAACTTACAATTACTACGAACAGCTCAATGGGTACAAATACCTGAAAAGTTTGGGTATTGGCTACCATTTTTATCAGGGAGCATACCTTACCGCCATTATGGAAGTGTTAGACCTGAGTAAGAAAACAATCATTCATATTCCTTCGGTCAATTCCCGTGCTTCAACAGGCGATAAATACGACGAAGTAAAACAGATCATTGATAAAATTGGCGAAACGGTGGAAATCAACTATGAAACCCGTATTTACACCGTACTAACTCCGAATGGGCAGTTATTGAAAATTGCCGATTTGGTGGAAGATAATCCCCGCGAACGATTACAGTTACAAGCATTCCTGCAACGAATGCACAAACCCGATGCTGTGGATATTATCATTGCACTGGGCACAGCCAAAGAGGGTTTCGACTGGCAATGGTGCGAACACTGCCTTACCATTGGGGTTCGTGGAAGTCTCACCGAAGTGGTGCAGATTATCGGACGTTGTACACGCGACTGCGAAGGCAAATCACACGCACAATTCACCAACCTGATTGCTTGCCCGGATGCTGTACAGGAAAAAGTGGAAGTAGCTGTCAACGATATGTTGAAAGCCATTACAGT
>DATGXD010000297.1:0-2652 GCA_035299105.1 Paludibacter sp.
AAACAGCAAGCAAATTTCCGCTTCTTCCAACCTGTATTTGAATTGGGATAAAAAGTACGACTTGCACGCCATCGACCTTAGGGGCGGTGTGCGCTACAACAACGATTCGTATAGGGGAGAATTTGGTTCGGGGCATAACACGCCAACCGATTTGAACCCGAACTTGAGCAAGGATTTGAAATACCGCCAGGCACATGGTTACGATGATAACTGGACTTCCATCTCGTGGTATGCCACCGGTAGCTACAGTTTCCTTGATAAATATTTCCTGAACGCCGTGGCCACGGCCGATGCTTCATCGCGGTTTGGAAAAGATGCCGATATGTTGAAGGTAGCCGGGGTGCGTTGGGCAATTTTCCCATCGGTGGATGCCGCATGGCTGGTATCTTCCGAAAATTTCATGAAAGCTGTTCCTGCCATCAACTTGTTGAAAGTGAGGCTTGGTTATGGTTACGCAGGTAACGACAATATCCCTATCGGCAGTACGGTTACATATTTCAGCCCTGTTCAGTATATTAACGAATACACGGGGAAATTGATATCGAACATCGGAAACCCCTACTTAAAACCCGAAGTGGTGGAAAAGGGAAACCTGGGAATTGATTTGAATGTGTTGAACAACCGCCTGTCCGTTTCGGCCGATGTTTACCACCATGTGACACATAATTTACTGGCATTGAAATCATTGGGTTCTATTTCAGGAATGGATACCTATTGGACCAACGAAGGCGAGCTTCAAAACAACGGTATAGAAATATCGTTGAATGCCGTTCTGCTGGCATTGAAAAACTTCCGTTGGGATTTGAGCGGAAGCATAGCACATTATAAAAATAAAATCCTGCAATTGCCCGATGGTGATTACATAAATAATATTTATGGTGCGGAAATCAGGACGGCGGTAGGCCAACCGGCGGGATTGTTCTACGGGTATAAAACCCTTGGCGTGTTTTCCACCACCGATGAAGCCCTGGCTGCAAACCTGAAAGTGGCAGACCTAACTGGCATCGGTTTCCATAGTTTCAAGGCTGGCGACATGCACTTTGAAGACCGGAACCCCGATGGAAATATTGATGAAAAAGACAAGACGATTATCGGTGACCCGAATCCTGACTTTACCGGGTCGTTCAATACCCGCTTGTCGTACAAAAAGCTTTCCCTCACCGCTTTGTTCACCTACTCGTACGGAAACGATGTCTACAACTATGTACGCTCGCAGTTGGAAGCCGGTAGCTATCTGAAAAACCAGTCGGCTGCCTTGCAAAACAGGTGGATAAACGAAGGGCAGCATACATCAATTCCCCAAAGCTCTTACGGCGATGTTATGGGAAATGCCCGTTTTTCCGACCGCTGGATAGAAGATGGTTCGTACCTGCGTTTCAAATCGTTGACCTTGTCGTATGATGTTGCCATCAAGTCGCAGGCCATTTCGGGCTTCACTATTTGGGGGTCGGTGAACAATATTTTCACGCTGACCAAATACCTGGGTTCCGATCCGGAGTTCTCTATCAACAATTCGGTGGTTTACCAGGGCATTGATGCAGGCTTGCTGCCACAAGGAAGAAGTTGTTTTGTAGGGTTAAAGTTGAACTTGTAATTTAGAAATACCAAAAATGAAAAAGATATTAGACATAGCGTTGGTCGTTGCTTTTTGTACTTCGATTTTTGCCTTGACTTCGTGCGAAGACATGCTGACGGTCGATTCAAACCGGTATGCAACAGTTGATCAAAACCCCTTGTCGTCGACCAGCGACACGGTAAGCACCGTGTTGGGATTATTGAAAAGCATGCAGAAAATCGGGGACCGCTATATCCTGCTTGGCGAAATGCGTGCCGACCTGCTGGATGTTACACCCTATACCTCTGCTGCCATACGCCAGCTGAGCAACTACACGGTCGATTCTACAAATACATATGCCAATCCACGCGATTATTATTCGATTATCAATAATTGCAACTATTTTATTAGCCGTACTTCCGGTGCGGGAAGTCCTTTGAAATCCGAAAACGCACTGGTCCATGCCATTAGGGCATGGACATACATGCAGATTGCCATTAACTGGGGCAAGGCTCAGTATTATACACAGCCTCTTTTGACAGTGGAAGACACGAAGAAAAACTTTCCGGTATTAGACATTGCCACCTTGACCGATTCGTTGATTGCCGACCTGGAACCTTATAGAAATGCCGCATATCCAAACTATGGAAAAATATACGAGTTCAATAGCGAGGAATTGTTTCTGCCGATGAAATTAGTGCTGGGTGACTTGTACCTTTGGCGGGGACGCACAACGGCCGATTTCGAAAACGCGGCCACTTGTTATGCTGGATACATTGATTCCAAAGTAACCTCCGTTGTTCAGCCCCAATTGCAATGGAGTTACGAAAATTATCTCTTGAAGAATTTCGAAACAGAGTCACCTATAGATGGATGGTCTATGTATATGGGGGCTTCATCGACGAATGAAATGATTACCGCCATTCAAATGGCAACGGTGCCTTCCGAGGGAATCACTAGCAGCATACCTTCTAATAATAGTTACTTTAAGGCTTCCCGAGTTATTGACGATTTGTGGGATGACCAGGTCTACTATTTGCTCCACGAGGAAACGACAGGAATTATTAAAATATACCCTGTCTCCGGCGACTTGAGGA
>DATGXD010000298.1:0-16799 GCA_035299105.1 Paludibacter sp.
TAGTTTGCCCTGTACTTTACCCGAAAAACTGGTGGTGTTATCCTTGTTTTTAAAGAATTCCATTTTTGAAAGTGCCGGGTTGAAATAAGTTATTTCCGAGTTCCTGAACCTTGAGTCCTTAATGTCGATGTTCAAAACCGTATATGGCAACGATTCCTTCAGTGCTTTTAGCGAACTGTACTGGATTTCGGCATTGGCATCGATGGACGAAAAAAGGGTGCGCGCGCTTAAATTCCGTAGCGAAACGGAATGGTTGTCCATTCGGAAAGCTGTGCGGAAACGGATTATGGAAAAATTTTGCCTGCCCGATGCATTGAAGTTGTTGACATTCAGCTCGGTAATGTTAGGGGAATAATGGAGTTTGCCAATATCCAGTTTCACGTTGCTGAACTTGAAGTGGTTGGGGTCGAATTCGTTCCCTCCCGATTTCCGATTTCCCGAGTCATAGGCAACCGTATTGTGTTCGGCAGCAATGTGGTTGATTGTCACATCCCAACCTTGCGGCGTAGGGCTTTCCGCCGTATCTGGTGTTACCGCCGTATCATTTTCGTTCGAAACATACTGGAGTTTGCTTTTCCTTAAAGTCAGCTTGCCGATACTTGCAACCTCGTTTTCGAGGTCGACTTCTCCCTTTTTCAAATCGAGGTATTCAATGGTAGCCTGCACCAACTGTTTGGTCGCCTGGTCGGTGTACGAAACCGTTGAGTTAACAACCCGGATATTGTCCGCCAGGATTTTGGGAAGCAAGCCCGTTGGTTCCTTTTTGTCTTCTTTCCATTCGGCTGTTTTGTTTAGTTGTATGCGTGCTTTCAGGTTTTCGATCCTGGCATTTTTAATTTCATAAATCGAATTGCCCGGGTCGATGTTTTTCAGGTTTATCTCGGTTTTTCCAAGTGCTAGCTGGGCATCGGTTCCGCCGTACCGGTCGTTGTAGTGTAGCCTGATGTTTTTAAGGCTCACATTCCCGATATCAAAAGTCCAGGAGGTTTTTCCGGGTTTTTCCGGTGTTTTGGTGTCGCCGGAAAAAGCATCGAGCAGGAAGTTGTAATTGAAGGCAGAATCCGTTTCGGAGTTGTACAAGTTCAGGCTCATATCCTCGAGTTGGAATGAATTTACAGCTATCTTGTTGAATAATAGGCTTATCAATGAAATATTAATCCTGGTCTTGCCGGCATACAACAAGGTGTCTTTTTGGCGGTCGTTGAGGAACAACCCAACGATAACCACCGTTTTAGGAAATGAAATACCGACATTGTTGATGGTGACGGAAGTATGGGTTTTGTTGCTGACAAAGGCGGTTGCGCCGTTCACAATCTTATTCTGTACAAAGGGGATCTGAACAATTCCGGCAATTGCCAAGAATAGCGCCGAAACCGACAAAACTATCCAGAAGGTGGTTTTCAGCAGTTTTTTTATTTGTGGCTTTATCTTGTTCATTTCTGTTCGCTGGGGTCATGGATTCCTGTCAGGTGTCGAATTCCAAGGAAAATAATGCTTAAATGCGAAGCTTGTTTTGCTGGAACTCAGGGTTTGTAATACAAATTTACATTTTTTTTGATTGCAATAACTAATCGCGGTGGATAGTGTTGTTAAATCCATGGCGTTTTTCAAATTGCAAAATAAGTGCAGTAATTAGTATGGTGAAATAGAATTTCAGCCCGTTTGTCCAGGCAAGCCAAAAATTCGTAACCTGTCCTGCAGGCAGGGCTTGTAGCTATTCTCCTGTAACTACTAGCAGTTATTTATGCCGGCTTATTTGTTGTTGGTATTTTTAATCAGTCCAATGCCTGCAATAAAGAATATCAGCCCCACGGCAAAATAAATTGCAACACTTTTGGCGGAATGGCCGTTGGCTGGGCTGCCTGCAAACTGGATTGCTGCATAAATCAAGCCGGCTACCCCCAATACCGTCAGCATCGAGCCAAATATTGTTTTAATATCCATAGTCCTCTAATTCCTGAATAAGTTTAACGCATTGATTTACATAAAGTTTATGGCTCAATCAAGTTGAAATGCTTGAATTTGTGAACGGGTTTGGAAATGTGGTTAAAAAGAGGTAACGCTGTTATTGGTTTGTATTGATTTAAAGTATTGTATGCTAGTGTTTTAATGACGTTGTTTAATGCCGGGTGGATTAAGCCGTGTTCGCACACAGGACGTATGTGTTTTTTCGTATAGAATAATTATCTTACCTTTAGGGCAATAAATCCCGTGTGCGGACACGGATTGGAGTGGCCGAACAGAAAATTGAAATATTAATATGTGATAAAAAAATGTTGAGTTATGGAAAGATTGAATCGTAAGTCGGCTAATATTACAACCGCATATCCCGAGCGCATTATCCAGTTTGGCGAAGGAAACTTTTTGCGTGCTTTTGTCGATTGGATGGTGTGCCAAATGAACCGGAAAGCAAATTTCAACTCCGGTGTAGTGGTGGTTCAGCCGCTGCCAAACGGGATGATTGACACGCTGAACGAGCAGGATGGTTTGTATCATGTTAATTTGCAGGGGATTGATAAAGGGGAAACGGTCGACAGCATTGAATTGGTTGACGTTATCAGCCGTTCGTTGAACCCTTACACGCAGTTTGGCGAATACTTGAAACTGGCCGAACAGCCCGAAATCCGCTTTGTGCTGTCGAACACCACCGAAGCCGGCATTGCTTTCGATGAAAGTTGCAAGCTCGACGATGCCCCGGCCAGCTCGTATCCCGGCAAACTTACCCAATTGCTTTACCACCGCTACAAGACCTTCGGCGGGGCTCCCGGCAAAGGCTTGGTTATTTTCCCTTGCGAACTTATTTTCCATAACGGAACGGAACTGAAAAAGACAATCCAGCAGTATATTGAACTCTGGAGCCTGGGCGAAGGATTCAAAAACTGGTTCGAAACGGCCTGTGGGGTATATTCCACCCTTGTCGACCGGATTGTGCCGGGTTATCCGCGTGAAAAAGTAAACAGTATCCTGGAAAAAATCCAATTGGAAGACAGGCTCGTTGTCCAGGCCGAGATTTTCCACCTGTTTGTAATCGAAGCCCCGGAAAGCGTGGCAAAAGAGTTTCCTGCTGAAAAGGCAGGATTGAATGTGCTGTTTGTCCCCGACGAAAAACCATACCACGAACGCAAAGTCACTTTGTTGAACGGCCCACACACGGTAATGTCCCCGGTAGGTTACCTCGCCGGTTTGGATACCGTGAAAGAATGCCTGGAGGATGAGGTCATGTCAAAATTCGTGCATATGACCATGTACGACGAATTGCTTGAAACACTTGATTTGCCAAGGCAGGAGTTGGAAAAATTCGCCGGCGATGTGGTGGAACGTTTCAGCAACCCCTTTGTGCGCCATTTGCTCACGAGCATTATGCTTAATTCGTTCCCGAAATTCAAAACCCGAGATTTGCCCGGGTTGAAAAAACACCTCGAAAGGAGAGGCGAACTGCCAGCAGGACTGGTATTGGGGCTTGCAGCCATAATTACCTATTACAAAGGCGGAAAACGTGGCGGCGACGACATTGTCCCGAATGATGACAAGGCAATCCTTGATTTGCTGAAAACCCTCTGGGACTCGAATGATGTTGAAGTGGTTGCAAAAGGTGTTCTTGCAGCCAGGTTTATCTGGGACGGGGACTTGAACAACATTCCGGGCTTAACTGAAAAATTGGTATTTTACCTCGGGCTTATCCAGGAATCTGGAATGAAGGAGGCTGTCAGGTCTGTAGTACATGCTGGAAAATAATAAAAAAGCTGCAACGATGAAATTCCTGAAAATTAATCCTGCCGATAATGTGGCAGTTGCGCTCGAAGCGCTCTCGGCAGGCGAAGCCCTGGTGGTTGACAGCGTGGATGTTACCATCAATGCCGATATCCCAATGGGCCACAAGTTTGCGCTGGCCGACCTTGATGAGGGACAACATGTCGTGAAATATGGTTATGCCATTGGCCATGCATGCCGGCAAATAAACAAAGGCGATTGGGTGAACGAAACCAATATTAAGACAAACCTCGAAGGGTTGCTCGACTACGAATACAATCCGTATGAAGTAAACCTGGATATACCCGACCGCAAGCTAACTTTCAAAGGTTACAAACGTGCAAACGGGAGCGTAGGGGTAAGAAACGAAATCTGGATTATCCCTACGGTTGGATGTGTCAACGGCACCATCAATACCTTGGCCGAAAAGCTGCGTGCCGAAACTCAAAATAAAGGGGTGGATGCCATTGTGGCTTATCCGCATAATTACGGTTGCTCGCAACTCGGTGGCGACCATGAAAACACCCGGAAAATACTCCGCGACATGGTTCAGCACCCGAATGCCGGCGGTGTGCTGGTCGTGGGGCTTGGTTGCGAAAACAACCAGGTGAAGGCATTCAAGGAACTGCTCGGCGAGACAGGCAATGGCCGCGTCCGGTTCATGGAAACTCAGAAAGTGGACGATGAGTATGAAACAGGCATGGAGTTGCTTCGTGGAATTTACGAACTTGTTTCGCGCGATGTCCGTGAAGAAGTTCCGCTTTCGGAACTGAAGATAGGCTTGAAATGCGGGGGTTCCGATGGCTTTTCCGGCATAACGGCCAACCCGCTGCTGGGTGTGTTTTCCGACTTCCTGATTGTGCAGGGCGGGAGTACGGTGCTTACCGAAGTACCCGAAATGTTTGGTGCTGAAACCATCTTGATGAACCGGTGCATTAATAAAAACATGTTCGATAAAACAGTGCTGCTAATCAACGATTTCAAGGACTACTTCATGAAAAACAACCAGCCCGTGTACGAAAATCCATCGCCTGGGAACAAAGCCGGCGGAATTTCGACGCTGGAAGAAAAATCCTTGGGCTGCACCCAGAAGTGCGGCAAGTCGCTGGTCAAGGATGTGCTCATGTACGGTGAACAAATCCAAACCAGGGGGCTTAACCTGTTGAGTGCGCCCGGAAACGACCTGGTGGCAGCCACGGCGCTGGCTTCGAGTGGTTGCCAGCTGGTTTTGTTTACCACCGGCCGTGGAACCCCGTTTGGGACATTTGTGCCTACCGTGAAAATATCGACCAATACCCAGCTTTATGAGCGGAAACCCGGCTGGATCGATTTCAATGCTGGCACAATCGTCGAAAATGAACCGGTTGATGCGGTGAACGAGCGTTTTATCGATTATGTGGTTCGGGTGGCTTCGGGCGAGCAGGTTAATAACGAAAAGAAAAATTACCGCGAAATTGCTATTTTCAAAACGGGAGTAACGTTGTAATTAATAATTGATAATTGATAATTGTGTTCGGATTGGCTCGTTAATCCAAGCAAAAAACGATAGCATGGTATCCTTAAAAAGGAGTGTCGGGAAAGCGGCGCTCCTTTTTCGCTATGGTTTTTCCCAAATCGGTATAGGGTTGCAAGGAAACTTATTTATTGTGTCAGAGCAATAAAATAAGCAACAGGATTACGAGAACAAGCGCCCCCGCCGACAGGTAGATGCCCCCTCCGGGAACAACGGCTGCTGTTTCCGTATTCTGGCCGTTTAAATTCAGGTCGCTTTTAATTTCCTTCAATTCATCCCTGACTGCTTTCTTTTCGGCTCTTGTCATGGTCGAAAAGTCCATGGCTTTAATTTCTTCGAGCCTGGCCAGGTCGGCTTCAATTTGTGTGGCAGAAGCCGAGTTCACATTTTCTGTAGCAACCGCATTTTTTTCATCCGAAGCCACTTTTGTATCATTGTTAATTGCATTCATTTTCAGCGGGATGCATAATAACAACATGCAGATGGTCATTGCGTAAAATGTTAGCTTTTTCATGTTCGTATCCGTTTGATTTGTGAATTAATTTTTACGAAACAAATATCTGCATTTCCAAAGCCAAATATGTTATACATTTTCAGGTAAAAGTTGCAATATTCCCACAAAAAACCGCAAGTGACGAGTAAATGTTAGATAAAACCCGGCAGGGGCTGCCAGTCTTGCCGAATATGGATTTTAAGGATGGTTCAAAGCGAGTTGGTCAAAATCCCCGCAAACTCGTTGACATCTTCCGCGGTGGTATCGAACGAACACATCCAGCGTTGCTCGTGCGTTTGCGCATTCCATTCGTAGAAAGGGTATTGTTTTCTCAAGGGTTCAATGGCATTTTCAGGAATAACCACGAAAACCGCATTGGCATCCACTTTTTGGGTGATGGTAACTCCCGGCAAACCTTTGACCTTGCTTTCGAGGAGTTTGGCCATCTCATTGGCGTGTGAAGCCATTCGCAGCCACAAGTCATCAGTTAGCAAGGCTGTGAATTGGGCGGCGATAAAACGGTTTTTCGAAAATAGCTGGGCGGTCTGCTTGTGGTAGTAGGGCGCGTTTTTTTTAAGTTCTTCATTGAAAATAAGCACCGCTTCGCCCAGCATCAACCCGTTTTTTGTTCCACCAAAACTCATGATGTCAATGCCGCAGTCAACGGTAGCCTCTTTCAGGCCCACACCCAGCGCGGCCACCGCATTCGAAATACGCGCGCCGTCCAAATGCACGTACATGCCGTTTGCATGGGCAAAATCGCACAGGTTCCTGAGTTCATCAATCGAATAGACAGTACCCATTTCCGTGCTTTGGCTTATCGAAACCACCTTGGGTTGTGTGTTATGCACATTGCCAATTCGTCCCAGCAAGGGCTTAATCATTTCAGGGGTTAGTTTGCCATCGGGGGTTTCCAGGGGCAGCAACGAGCAGCCGGTACTTTGGGTGGGCGCGCCGCATTCGTCGGCCAGGATATGGGCATGTCCGGAGCACACCACGGCCTGGAAAGGCAACACGCAGCATTTCAGGCAGGTTACATTCGCTCCCGTGCCGTTGAAGGTGTAAAGCACCGAAACCGGGCCGAATACCTTTTCGAAAAGCCGGTTGGCTTCGTAGGTAAAACAGTCCTCGCCATACGAAACCTGGTGCCGGGTATTGGCACGCTGAATGGCATGAAGCACTTCGGGATGAATGCCCGAGTAATTGTCGCTGGCGAAGGATTTCATAACGTGCAACGAGGAAAAATAGGATAGGGGCGATGAAATGCAGGTGGTTGATTTCCCAAGGTCATGCGAAGTCAAAACTTGAATTTATCAAAAAAACTTTTGCCTTTTGGCTCTTCAACCACGGTTTCAGCCAAGAAAGGTTCTTCGCAGGGTTCGTTATGGAATTCTTCGCGGGGTTTTATTTCGCCCTGTTCGCGCTTAATGAAGTCAACCACATCTTGCATGCCTTCGATAAATTTGTCGAAATCTTCCTTGTACAGGAATATCTTGTGCTTTTCATAAGTCACTTGTGAATCCACTTCGGTGCCCAGCACTTTCTTTTTGCTTTCGGTAATTGCCAGGAACAAATCGTCGTTCCTGCTTTTTTTTACGTCGAGATAATAAATCCGTTTACCGGCCTTAATCGCTTTCGAGTAAATTATTTCATTGTCTTTTTTCTCAATTTCAAATTTTCTTTTCTCTGCTTCCATATTTACCACTGAATTACAAAAGTTGCTATTTCTCTATATTGTTTGTATTTGAATGAAGAATCACAGTTTTATCTTTGGATTTGATTATAAAATATCAAACAAATTTCAAATTACTGCATTTTTTTTGAATATATCAAGTAAAATCACATTTTTAATACAAAAATATTTTAGTTTTTTTATTTGCTGATTATGTGGTTGTTGTTTTTGCCCGGTTCGGGAAAACCGGCCTTAATTCCCGCAGTGCATACGGCTTGAAAAGCAGGCGGAATCCAACTGCCTTATTTGTGCGTGTTTTTCACTGCCAGTTGCAAAAAATGTCTTATCTTTGCGGCGTGATTGAATTTTGTATTCCCGATTTCCCAAACATTATAATTTATGCATGCCAATGCATTAAAAGCGTTCACTGAATTTTATGATTAACCGAGCATTATTACGGACCAAAATTGTTCAGATTTTATACTCCTATTATAAAAGCGACAGCAAATCCTTGCCTGTTGTTGAAAAGGAATTGTTTCACAGCATTGAAAAAACCTACGACCTGTATTTCCATCTCCTGAACCTATCGGTTGAAATCACCCGGTTCGCCACGGAAAAAATTGAAACAAAACGGAACAGGCTTCGTCCCACCCAGGAAGATCTTAATCCCAACACACGCTTTATCGACAACAGGTTTGTTGCTCAGCTTTCGGTCAATATCCAATTCGACGAATTCCTGAGTTCGCACAAGCTTTCGTGGGTCAACTATCCCGAAATTATCAAATCGCTTTACGAGGAAATCATCGCATCCGATTTTTATGCCGAATACATGGATGCCGAAACGGTGGATTATGCGGCCGACAAGGATGTTTGGCGGAAAATATACAAGAAGGTAATCCTGCAAAGCCAGTTGCTCGACGAGTCGATTGAAGACCAGAGTATTTACTGGACCGATGACATTGAAATGGTTGTCAGCTTCATTATCAAGACAATAAAGAGGTTTGATGCTGCCAATGGCGATGAACAACCGCTGTTGCCCATGTTCAAGGATGAGGAAGATGCCGAATTTGCTACACGGCTTTTCAGGAACGTGTTGGCCCAGGGTGCCAAATACCGGGAAATGATTGATGCCAATACCAAAAATTGGGAACTCGACCGCATTGCTTTCATGGATATTGTTATCATGGAGGTTGCCTTGGCCGAATTGCTCGATTTCCCCACCATCCCCGTGAACGTGACCCTGAACGAATATATCGAAATAGCCAAAACGTACAGCACCGACAAAAGCGGGACTTTTATCAATGGCGTGCTCGACAATATTGTGGGCCAATTGAAAAAGGAAAATAAATTGATTAAAGTAGTCATGTTTACGGATAATAAGAAATAAATCCGTTATATTTGTAATTGTGTAATTTTTAAACGAAAAATAATATGAACTTGTTAAGTATTTTGTTGCAAGCAGGAACTCCCGCATCAGGGGGAGGCGGTTATACACCCATATTGATGATGGTGTTGATTTTTGTGGTGTTCTATTTTTTCATGATACGTCCGCAAGCCAAGCGTCAGAAAGAAATTAAGAAACAGCGCGAAGCCATGAAACCTGGCGACTCGGTGGTGACATCGGGTGGTATCTATGGGAAAATAAAAGACATTAAGGAAACCACTGTTATTGTGGAAATTGCTGAAAATGTTCGCATAAAAGTTGACAAGAACTCGGTTTTTGCTACTGCGGAAGATATTCAGAACCAGGTAAAATAAAATGCCATGGCTGAGGACAGCGGCAAAAAAATGGCAAGGTACTATTTGCAAAAGCTTAAATCATTCTTTTTTTCAAAAGATATTTTAAGCTTTTTGCTTTTTCTTGCATTGTCTTCGGCATTCTGGTTCGTAAACACCTTGGGCAAACTCCGCGAAACTGAAATTTCCATACCCCTCACTTACGTGGGGATTCCGCCCCGGGTTGTGCTTTTGGATGCCCTTCCTTCGCAAATGGGTATAGTTGTCGAAGGGCGGGGGTTGCAGCTCCTGAACTATTCAAAGATGAAGATCAAGCCGCTGACCATTGACCTGACGCAAAAATATTCTGAAAAAGGAAAAATACTTGTCACCCCCGACCAGCTCAGGGAAAAAATAAGCAGCTACCTGCTGCCTTCGACTTCACTTCTTGAAATCCACCCCGACACAATCCTTGTCCGTTACGAAAAACAAGGTGTAGTTACCCTGCCGGTTGCCCTGAACCACAGAATTGAACTTGCTTCACAGTATTTGTTCAGCGACCGGATTAAAATAGAACCAGCATACATAACGGTTTACGGCCCAAAGCAAGTCCTGGATACCATGGAATCCGTGCCTACCGAACTGCTGGTTCTGAAAAACCTAAGGGATACAGGCGTTTACACATGCATCATAAAGCCAGTGAAGTCGTTGAGATATTCGTTCCAGCATGTCAATGTGAAGGTATTCGTGGAGCAATACACTGAAAAGAAAGTCCAGCTGCCCATCACCGCAATCAATTGCCCGCCCGGCCTGACGATCCGTACTTTCCCTGCATTTGTCGAGGCAACATACACGGTTGGGTTAAGTCATTTCAGTACCTTTGACCCGAATAACGTGCAGGTTTATATCGATTATAACGACTTGAAAGACAATAAGGTAAGCAAGCAAAAGCTAAAGATTAAGACCAATGTGGAACATATCACCAACCTGCGTGTCTCGCCACAGGAAGTTGAATTCTTATTGGAAGCCCAATAAATGGAACTAACAAGGAAAAACAAATTATAAATTTATAACAGGAACAAGCACGAGGGGATTATTTATGAAAGAAATTCAGATGGTTGACTTGAAGAGTCAGTACGAAAAAATAAAGGCCGAAATTCAAGCAGGTATCGGGGAAGTTATTGAAAGTACGGCATTTATAAAGGGTGGGAAGGTAAATGAGTTTCAGCATAATCTTGAAGCATACCTGGGCGTGAAAAATGTGATTCCCGTTGGAAACGGAACGGATGCCCTTCAGATTGCCCTTATGGCATTGGGGTTAAAGGCCGGTGATGAAGTGATTACGCCTACATTCACGTTTATTGCAACGGCAGAGGTGGTGGCCTTGATGGGTCTCACCCCCGTGTTGGTCGATGTCGATTATGAAACATTCAATATCTCCGTCGAGTCCTTGAAAAAGGCGATTACCCCCAAAACCAAGGCTATAGTTCCCGTGCATCTTTTCGGACAGAATGCCGACATGGAAGCTATCCTCCAGGTGGCTGCTGAACATGGCCTGTATGTGGTGGAAGATGCGTGCCAGTCAATCGGTTCGGTTTACAGTTTTTCCGATGGTCGCCAGGTTCAATCGGGTTGCATGGGCGACATAGGATGCACTTCGTTTTTCCCTTCGAAAAATCTTGGATGCTTTGGCGACGGAGGGGCCATATTCACCAATAACGATGAGTTGGCCGCCAAAATGAGGGCGATAGCCAATCACGGCATGGTGGTGCGTTATTACCACGACAGGATTGGTGTCAATTCGCGTTTGGATAGTATCCAGGCGGCAGTCCTCGATGTGAAATTGAAAAGGCTGAATGAATATTGCGAAGCACGCCAAGCCGCGGCAGCTTACTACAACACGGCGTTCGCAGGTTCGGACAGGCTGGTTACCCCCGGGAGAAGCCAGGATTCAACCCATGTTTACCACCAGTACACATTGAAGTTGAAAGGCGTTGATCGGGCCGGTTTGCAAAAATACTTGTCCGAAAAAGGCATACCGGCCATGATATATTACCCCGTACCCCTGCATTTGCAAAAGGCATACCGCGATGCACGCTACAAAGAAGGCGATTTCCCGGTGGCCGAAAAACTTTGTGAATGTGTTTTGTCACTCCCCATGCACACCGAATTGTCCGAAGAGCAACTGGGGTACATCACCAAACACGTATTGGATTATATTGGTTGAATATTAATTTTTTACTGTTCCTTTTTCTGTATGTGTATGCAGGATGGGATTGTTATAAGTGGATATGAATGATTATTTTGCACACGAAACCGCCGTTGTGGATGCAGGATGCAGCATCGGGAGTGGTACTAAAATATGGCATTTTTCCCATGTCATGCCCGATTGTGTTATCGGGGAATCTTGTAATATCGGCCAAAATGTAGTAATTTCGCCGGGCGTAAAATTAGGGCGGAATGTTAAGATTCAAAATAATGTTTCGGTCTATACAGGGGTTGTTTGCGAAGACGATGTGTTTTTGGGACCCTCCATGGTTTTTACGAACGTGGTCAATCCGCGCAGCCATGTGAACCGCAGGCACGAATATGCACCGACTATTGTGCGGAAAGGCGCAAGCATAGGTGCAAATGCAACTGTGGTCTGTGGAAACGAGATTGGTAAATACGCGTTGGTTGGGGCTGGAGCCGTAATTACACGCCCGGTGAAAGCGTATGCACTGGTAGTGGGAAACCCGGCACGGCAAACCGGCTGGGTCAGCGAATACGGTCATAAGCTCCATTTCGATACATCGAACCGGGCTGTTTGCCCCGAAACCGGGCAAGTTTATGAACTGTCGGGAGACCGGGTTGAACGAATTAAATAAAATATAATACAGTTAACAGAAATGATTAAGTTTGCAGTTGTAGGGCAGGGACATATCGGGAAGCGCCATGCGGAAATGATTCGCAGGAATCCCGATTCGGAACTGGTCGCCGTGTGTGATGTGTTGCCAAAAGAACAAGTAGGTTTGGCTGGTATCCAGGAGCCTTATTTTTTAAACATTGACGATTTGTTGTCTTCCGGATTGGAAATTGATGTGGTTAATATATGTACGCCCAATGGTTTTCATGCCGACTATGCAGTTAAGGCCTTGGCGGCCAAGAAGCACGTGGTCCTCGAAAAACCGATTGCACTGACCAAGGCGGACGCAGAAAAGATCCTATTCAAGTCGCTCGAAATGTCGAAGCATGTTTTCAGCGTGATGCAGAACCGTTATTCACCACCTTCGGTTTGGCTGAAAGAGTTGGTCGACAACAATACGCTGGGCGACATTTTCATGGTAAAGCTCGACTGTTTCTGGAACCGCGATGACCGCTATTATAAAAAAGGCAACTGGCATGGGGACGTGAAGCTTGATGGTGGAACATTGTTCACTCAATTTTCGCACTTTATCGATATCATGTACTGGCTTTTCGGTGATGTGAAAAATATACGCGGAAATTTTGCAGACTTCAACCATAAAGACCTCACCCATTTTGAAGATACCGGTGTGGTGACATTTGATTTTATCAATGGAGGCATGGGGTGCATGAATTATTCCACGGCAGTGTGGGATACCAACCTCGAAAGCAGTATCACGATTATTGGCTCAAAAGGTACGGTGAAAGTTGCCGGGCAATATATGAACGAGGTGACTTACTGCCATATAAAGGATTATGTGATGCCTGAGCTAGCCCCTTCGAACCCGCCAAACGATTATGGGTTGTACAAAGGGTCGGCTCAAAACCACCACTATGTTATTGAAAATGTGGTGGAAAAATTGTCCGACAAGGGGACAATCACCACCAATGTGCTGGAAGGCCTCAAAGTGGTGGATATTATCGAGCGGATATATGCCGTCAGGGATGCGCAATGGAAAAAGTAAATTTCCAGAAGCCGCTTGTTTAAAAATCCTGAAATCATTAATCGAAAGAATGTTGAACCGCGTTTAGTAATTACAAATGATATATCAACAATAGTTGTTCCCGAATACTTAAACGCAATTATTTATCGTCAAAACCAATGTTGCAACGAATCCAGACAATTTATTTACTTGTCATTGTTATACTTTCATGTGTTGTGTTGTTTTCGCCCATTGTTGGGTTGACGAACACAACCGAAGGACTTGAGTACATTGTTGGCTGCAAGGGTATTTTCTTACGCCAGCAGGGGGGCGATGTTTTCCAATCGAGTGTGTGGGGACTTGCTGCTATTGCCGCACTTGTCCCGGTCATGGCGCTGGTGACGGTTTTTTTGTATAAAAAGAGGTCATTGCAGATCAGGCTATCGGTTGTCAACATGTTTCTAATGGCCGGGTTTTATGCCCTGTTGTTTGTTTATGTGCGGCTTGCCAACCAGGATTTGCATACGGACTGGAACTTGAAGTTTGTTGTCATCCTGCCCTTGGTCAATATGGTTTTCAATTACCTGGCTCTCCGTGGTGTTGCCAAGGATGAAGCATTGGTTAAATCGCTCGACAGGTTGCGTTGAGCCGGTTCCGAAAGTATTATTTCCCATTGCATGGACTTTCCGGGATAACTCTTGGATGAATTATTTAAACGCCTTTTTTAACCGAAGGCGTTTTTTGTTTTAAACTGGCAGAACAATTGTGGCTTGTTGATTGTTTATAATCAATTTGGCATGAATATCCAGTATGAAAGCAAATTTAATATCAAAAATAACCCTTGCATTTTTACTTCTATGTTTAAGTGCATGCGGCCAGGATAATAAGAATATGAAATACAACAAGCTAACTCCCGATGAACAGGCTGTGATTCTTCACAAAGCCACCGAAAGACCTTTTTCAGGCGAATATGTCCATACAAAAGAACCGGGAACGTATGTTTGCCGCCAATGCGATGCTCCTTTGTACAGTAGCGAAGATAAGTTTGAATCGGATTGTGGTTGGCCAAGTTTTGATGATGAGATAGCCGGTGCGGTCATACGCGTTCCCGATGCTGATGGCAGGCGAACTGAAATAATTTGTGCGAACTGTGGCGGGCATCTGGGTCATGTGTTTGTCGGTGAAAGGCTTACGCCGAAGAATACCCGCTACTGTGTCAACTCCATTTCGATGAAATTTGTTCCGGCGGCAAAAGAAACCGGTGCTAAGAATGTGGAGAAAGCATATTTTGCTTCGGGCTGCTTCTGGGGGACCGAATACCATTTCATGAAAGCTCCCGGCGTGATTGAAACTACGGTGGGTTACATGGGGGGACATCTCAAGAACCCGACCTACCGGGAAGTTTGTAGCGGCACAACCGGTCACGCCGAAACTACTGAAGTGGTTTTTGATAATACGAAAACAACTTACGAGGATCTTGTGAAGTTGTATTTCGAAACCCATGACTTTACGCAGGTTGGCGGGCAGGGACCGGATATTGGCGACCAGTACAGGTCGGTCGTTTTTTACACCACCGAAAATCAAAAACAAATTGCAGAGAAATATATTAAGATTCTAACCGGTAAAGGTTATAAAGTGGCCACCACGTTGCAACCTGCGCCTGTTTTCTGGAAAGCCGAGGATTATCATCAGGAGTATTATGACAAAAAGAATGGAACGCCTTACTGTCATGTTTACAGGAAGATATTTTAGTAAACGAGGCTGTATACTCTATGAACCCCAATTGTAAACTGTTAACTGCCAGCTGCTTTCACCAGGTTAACTTTGTATCCGGCCTTCTGTAATTTTTTCAGCAACCCGTTTTTCCCGCCTAAATGCAAAGCCCCCACGGCAATGAAACAAGGGGACGTTTGCATTGCTGACGGCAACTGGGTGAGCCAGTTGGCATTGCGCTCGTCGATAAGCTTCGAATATTCCTGTTCGGTTAAATCAAGTACATTGCCCTTGTGGCTCGATAGATCCACAAGCTCATCGATTTTACCCGCTTTGTATAATTTTTCGGCAAGTAGCATTTCATTCAGTACGCTGTCTTTGTGTTGGATTGTTTCAACCAGTAAATCGGCCTGCCGCTGGAAGCTTTTATTGCCGAATAATATGGCGATTTGCTGGTCGACAGTTTCCAGTCCCACCACTTTTTTCCCTTTCTCGGCGGCTATAAGCTGGAAATAGGAGTCGGATTGGCTGTCGTTGGGATAACCTGCTCTTTTTCTGAACATTTCGAGTTCGTACAATGTGAGTATCAATGCCGGGTTCATTACCGAAACCTCCTTCAATCCGAACTTCAAGACTGCTTTTAGCTCATTGTCAACCAGTTTGCAATCGCTTTCGTTCATCAAATCAGTAATCTTGATATGGTCGGGCATAATTGCCGCCTGTTGTATGCGGGCGGTTGCGTCCACATTGTTCACAACCATTTCGCTGACAATCACTTCGCACGAATTGAAAGCCTTGTACAAGCCGGGGATACTATCCAGGAACTGGATTGGGGTTAAATGGTGGGTGCCAAAAAGGTAAGAAGGATGCTGCAGTCCATTGCCTGTTATTTTCCAAAGCAATTGGGCGTGGAGATTGATAACCTGGGCTGATATGAATATTAAAAACAGGATTCTTTTCATAGCTTGAAATTTAGGATGGAGGAATAAATATGATGTCATGGATTATTTTAGGCTGTGACATAAGACATTTGGAACCCACAACCTGCCTACAGCAGGCAAGCTCGTCACTATCCCCTTGTCACTATTTATTTTATTGCTGCAAAGATATCAAAGTTAATTTGTGTTTTTTGCAATCAGGATTATTATTAAGCATAATGAATATTTTTTCTCAAATAGTAAGGTTTTAATTTAAAAAGTGATTTGTTTTTATCAAATCTATTTTGAATAATCAGTATCTTTGCATAGATTAAAACTATTGAGCATGACTTTACAGCAACTTGAATATATCCTGGCTTTGGATAAAACGCGTCATTTTGTGCGGGCTGCCGAAATGTGCGGGGTTACTCAACCCACATTGAGCGCAATGATTCAGAAACTTGAAGATGAACTGGATTGCAAAATCTTTGACCGTTCGCGCCAGCCCATTGAGGTCACGGCAATCGGCCGCCAGATTATTAACCAGGCCCAGGTTGTGGTGTTTCATGCCGGCCAGTTGAAAGAGGGTGTCCGTTCGGAAAAGAACCAATTGTCGGGACTGCTCAACATGGCAGTTATCCCCACCATTGCGCCTTATTTGCTGCCCCGTTTTATCGGTGCATTTAAAACCATGTACCCCCAGATTTCGTTGAGGCTGTCCGAAATGCACACCGAAACCATTATCGAAAAGTTGCGTGTGGCTGAAATCGATATGGCAATCCTTTCCACGCCGCTCGAAGACCCTAAAATACTGGAAGTTCCGCTGTATTACGAAAAGTTTGTGGCCTATATTTCGCCCACCGACCCTGTGTTCGAGCGGAAGGAACTTTCGGCCGACGACATGCCGCTGGACAGGCTTTGGGTGCTTGAAGAAGGGCATTGCCTCCGTAACCAGGTGTTTAATTTCTGCAATGAAAAACCGCAGCACGAATTGGTTTACGAGGCTGGAAGCATTGGCACCTTGATAAAAATTGTGGATGCGAACGGTGGCTACACGGTTATCCCCGAACTGCATATTGACTTGCTCACCGAAAGCCAGAAACTGAACTTGCGCGACATTGTAAGGCCGGAAGCTACCCGCGAAATTTCCATTGTCATC
>DATGXD010000299.1:0-3057 GCA_035299105.1 Paludibacter sp.
TGCTTCTTCATTATTTGGCCAGAACACGAAGTAGAACATGGCGTAGCCCCCGTAGTTTTTAATGCTGTTGGTCAGGTAGTTGAAACCGGGAAGCATGGTGAAGGTGCCGGAAGTGATAACTCTGTTAAGTACAAACACACCACCTCCATCAACAGGGCTAATTGACATGAACTCATCTCTTATGCCATTAATTAAAAAACAATCCACATCATTGTATTTGAGATCCTTTAATTGAAGATAACTTGCTGTTGCATCTACAGGAACGGTTACACCACATTGGGGTGACGTGTTAGATATTGCCCATGAATCTGTCTCATTCAGAACACCAGAGTAATACCTATAACACATATTGTTTGATAAAAACTTCATTTCCGAATTACTGTCTTCTTCGAACTTCCAAGTCCCAACAATGCTTGCATTCTGGGAAAAAAGATATGGATTAGCCAGCATTAACAGCACGGCGACAATGTGATATTTAATTTTTTTTGTTTCCATCGTTATTATATTTTAATTGTTACAATCGATATAGGTTTTCGCCTTGGAGAACTTAGCTTCTCTGCTGGGAAGTCCCTCCGCACGCGTATTAATTTTATATGTTACTTTTTCCACCGATGCATTGTTAATATCAATTTTATCAAGGACTTTTTTCTTATAATACCACATGGCACTTTGAATTGCGATATCCGGATTTGTCAGTAACAAGTCTGGATTTGATACAAGGTCGATATCAGTATTTGATGCAATTTTATTATAATCATCCTGAAAACCTTTGTAATTTTTTTTTCCGGTTAATTGAAAAGGCCCACGTCCCCTATATTTATATCCATCTCCACTGCTTTCATTACCATTACCCAGCCCCAGATGGGGTTGGGCATATATGAAATTTAACAATTTATGAAAGTTGGCAGTTCCGGCATAATCATCAGGATCTCTTTTTGTGGGATCAGTTTGGGAGAACGTTGTTGGCCAACATCTTAAAATTGTTGATACTTGAAAATTAAAATATGGTTCCCCCTCTTCTTTTATAAGGCTGTTAAGATCGCCTAATTCATGACATGCCTGCGCAATAAAATGCTGCAATTTAATATCTGTGTCAATCCCATATTGTCCTGAATATTTATCAATTAGATCTGCTACTTTTTGAGCATTTGCATAACTTGTATTTGGGTATGCAGCCATAATATCTTCTGCCGATGTCGGGCATGGAACCGTTGGTGTCACCGTCGGAGTCGGTGTCGGTGTCGGATCACCTCCGCCACCACCACCGCCATCGCTGCAAGGTGCCTTTCCGGTAGTGCCTCCCACGCACTCGTTGCAATTATCCCAGTATGCCGTGCCATCTTTTTCGTGATTGCAATCCTGGTTTATACCCGTTCCACCACCCATTGCATCAAGGCATGCCTGGTCGTACTTGATAATTTCCTTGCATTCCTCTGATCTAACCGAGTCCTCATGATCACAAACAATTGTTTGGACACAATGTTCCCACGTTTCGGCGCATGTATTATGATCCGAGTATAAAGGTGTGTCCTTAATATGCCCACATATCTTTACCTCATATAGCTCCGTACCATATCCTTGCGCTACTGCCTCACTACCACAACCCAACGACAGCCTTCCTTCTTTTAGCACAGGAACAATATTTACAACCAGGACGAGCAAAAATACTAATTTTTTCATGTTGTTTATCATCTGTTTTGTTGTTTTATTAATATTGTTCGCTCAGTTTTGGTTTGGGTAGTCAGACAAAGGATGTAACTGCCTGTAGGTAGCGGTGTATCCAACAAGCTTGTGTTTTTCCCTTTGGGGAATAATCCGGTTTGTGTGCACATCACTTTACCCGACATATCAATCAGTTTTATTGTGACCGACTGTTCGTTATCAAGGTTAAAGGTTACATTGCAACTGTTTTTGAACGGATTGGGGTAAACAATCAATTCCGTATTAGCCACCTCAACAGGCTCTGCACTGCTTTTTACTTTCTTTTGCGAACTGAACACATCGGGTGAATCCTTTTTTAGCAGTTCCGATACTTTGGTCAGTACGATGTACATAGGTTTCTCGGGTTCGTTGTTAGTGCTGGAGTAGAGTTGCAGGTTTCCGGCAAAATAAACCGAATCGGATAATTGCACCAATTGCAGGGTTGCATTCTTAAACACGAATTGATTGGGTACAAGTTGGTTGTAATGATCCCGACGGCTGTATCCGGTGTTGTTGAAAACAATGGCGCTATCGCTCGCCAGCGCATGAATGTCCGTTTGTATCGAATCATCTTCTGTCCATGTGCCGGTAAGCAGCGAGTCTTTACGCACGAGCGTTAGCTTGAGAGTCGATTTCCCAATAACATTCTGCCCGCTCCAGTCGTATTTGATGGCGTAGCCGGTGTAATCTCCTTCCATGCTGTTCCGGGCCACATTGTGCTTCACCCGTTTATAGGCAGTTGGGCCTTGCTTATTTTTAGCCCCTACCCGTTGCGGGCCATTGGAGCCTGCCCCATTACTTGTGGCACTTGCATTTTCGGCATCTTTGGCCATCAGCTCGTCGGTTGCCCAACGATAGCCGGCATCGGATGCCCGCTGCAACCAATAGCGGGCGCTGTCGGTGTTTTGGGTAATGCCGTAGCCATTGCGGTAACACAAGCCAAGCATATACATAGAGCCTAAGCAGTTGTTTTCAACAGCTGATTTAAACAAAGTGACCGCCAGCTCATAATTTTGCTCGCACCCTAATCCTTTGTAAAGCATATATCCTTTCGAATAAATGCAGGCAGTTGAATTCAGGCCGGCTCCTTTACCGAAGCACTGATAGGCTTGTTGAAAATCCTGGTCGACACCCAGGCCTTCTTTATACATCAGTCCCAAATTGGCCCATGCATTGGCATAACCATTGTTGGCCGCCTGGCGGAAGTAATCGAAAGCCACCTTGTAATTAAGGCTGTCGGCCAAACCACGGCTAAGTATCACCCCAACCATATTGGAAGCTTCGGCATTGCCGGCATCGGCCAATGGTTGGATCATTTTCAATGCCTTTGCCGGGTTGTAGGCCGGATTTTTACGG
>DATGXD010000300.1:0-15446 GCA_035299105.1 Paludibacter sp.
TTAATATCTCGAGAATTTTCTCGTACTTTGTTATGAAGTTGTTCATTATTATTTAATTGATTGGTAGTCTTTTAAATATACGGATTTTATCCGAAATGAACAACTTTTTTTATTTCTATTTGATTAATGCACTACGGGTTAGATGTAAGTTTTTTATTCTCATTAATACTTAATTCTTATGATGGCAATTGCATTAATACTGGCAATTCTTCTGCTGGTTTACCTGTTTTATTCTTTATTTAATCCCGAAAAATTCTAAAACAATTTCTCTTTTCCCTTTCGGGGGTTAGGAGGCAATAATTCACGTATGAACTACTTTGATTATTTACAGATATTTATATATCTATTGCTGTTAGTGGGTTTTACTCCACTTTTGGGAAATTACATGTTCAACGTTTTTGATAACAAACCTTTTAAAGCAAAAGGAATTTTATCGTGGCTCGAAAACGGGGTTTATAAACTCACCGGCGTAAAATCCGATAGCCAAATGGATTGGAAACAATATGCATTTGCTTTGTTGAGTTTCAATTTTCTCGGGTTCTTGTTTGTGTTTATTCTCCAGTTGGTACAAAAACAACTGCCATTGAATCCTCAACATCTTGGAAATGTGAGTTGGACATTGGCCTTTAATACGGCGGTTAGTTTTATGACCAATACAAACTGGCAAAGCTATGCCGGTGAAACTACCCTGGGCTATTTTACCCAGTTAATCGGGTTGACGGTTCAGAATTTTGTGAGTGCAGCTACCGGTTTTGGAGTTGCATTGGCACTGATACGTGGTATCCGGAACAAATTAAGCAACGATCTTGGAAACTTCTATGTGGATTTGACGCGGTCAGTTGTTTACATTCTTTTGCCTCTGAGTATTTTATTATCGGTAGTTTTAATTGGGCAGGGTGTTGTTCAGAATATAAGCGAATATAAGACAGTTACTTCTGTTGAGAATGTACAACAAGTTATTCCGCAAGGCCCTGCGGCTTCGCAAATTGCTATCAAACAGTTGGGTACAAATGGTGGCGGTTTTTTTAACGCCAATAGCGCACATCCTTACGAAAACCCTACACCGTTGAGCAATTTTCTGGAAATGCTGGCAATCCTGCTTTTACCGGCCTCATTTGTATATTGTTTTGGAAAAATGGTAAGGTCGATCAAACAAGGTTGGTACATTTACCTGGCAATGTTTATACTTTTCGTTATCGGTTTGGGGATTTCGGTTTATTCGGAGTACCATTTCTCACAGGGCATATTCGAAGGCAAGGAATTACGGTTTGGAACAATAAACAGTATTATTTGGGAAAATGCCACCACGGCAGCTTCCAACGGTTCGGTAAATGCCATGCATAGCAGCTTGTCGCCTTTGTCAGGTTTTGTTGCCATGTTTAATATGATGTTGGGCGAAATCGTTTTTGGTGGAGTTGGTGCAGGGTTGTACGGAATGCTCATCTTTGTAATTCTCACTGTTTTTATTGCAGGGCTGATGGTGGGTCGTACCCCTGAATACCTGGGCAAAAAAATTGAAGCCTACGAAGTTAAAATGGCGATTATGGGTGTTATAGCACCGAGTTTTATCATTCTCGTTTTTACAGCAATAGCTTGTATGACCGATGCCGGGCTGGGTAGTTTGGCGAATAAAGGTCCGCATGGTTTTTCGGAAATGTTGTATGCTTTCACATCGGCTGGTGCAAACAATGGTAGCGCTTTTGCGGGATTGAATGCCAATACCAGCTTTTATAATCTGATGATTGGCATTGGAATACTTGTGGGGCGCTTTGGAGTGATTATTCCGGTGTTGGCCATTGCCGGAAGCCTTTCGAAGAAAAAAATAATTCCGGTTTCGTCAGGGACTTTCCGAACAGACAACCTCACTTTTGTCGGCTTGTTGATAGCTGTTATCCTGATTGTTGGTGCGCTTACATTCTTTCCAGCATTATCGTTGGGACCTATTGTTGAACATATATTGATGATCTCAGGCAAGGTGTTTTAAATACAGATAATTATGAAACGAAATAGAAATTCAAGCTTTTTTGAAAAAGCGCTTTTGATTGAGGCACTTAAAAGCTCATTTGTAAAATTAGATCCCCGCAATCAACTTAAAAATCCGGTTATGTTTGTGGTGTTCGTTGGCGCCATTTTTTCAACGTTCATGCTAATAACAGATTTTAGCGGGTTTAATCTGCAAATTGTTATCTGGTTGTGGTTTACATCATTGTTTGCAAATTTTGCCGAAGCCATTGCCGAAGGACGCGGAAAGGCGCAGGCAGATTCACTCCGCAAATTGAAAACCAGCGTAATGGCTCGCAAACTGAATGGAGCGAAGGAAACTTCAGTTGTTGCAAGCGAATTAAGAATAGGTGACATTGTAGTTTGCGAAGCCAATGATATTATTCCCATTGATGGCGAAATTATTGAAGGTATCGCCACAGTGGATGAGTCGGCTATTACCGGTGAATCGGCTCCGGTTGTTCGTGAAAGTGGCGGCGACCGCTCGGCTGTAACCGGTGGAACCATGGTGTTGAGCGATAGGGTCTTGATTCGGGTTACCTGCGATCCGGGCGATTCATTTATCGACCGTATGATTGCTTTGGTAGAAGGAGCAAAACGCCAGAAAACGCCAAATGAAATTGCATTAACCATTTTATTGTCAGGACTTACAATCATTTTTGTGTTGGCAACAGTTACGCTTTATCCATATTATTCATACAGTGTCAGCCAGTCGGCTACAAAAGTCAGCCTGACATTGCCAATTCTCATTTCGCTTTTGGTATGTTTAATACCCACAACCATTGGAGGGCTGCTGAGCGCCATTGGCATTAGTGGAATGGACAGGTTGTTGTCGAGGAATGTGATTGCCAAAAGCGGTCGTGCTGTCGAAGCTGCAGGAGATATTGACGTGTTGCTGCTAGATAAAACAGGAACAATAACATTCGGAAACCGTATGGCTACTGAAATTATTGGTGCCAATGGAATTGATGAACACGAATTGGCCGAAGTAACCCAGTTGTCATCTTTGTCGGATGATACGCCCGAGGGCCGTTCAATTGTGACGTTGGTAAAGGAAAAATACAATCTTCGGGGACGCGATTTGTCCGGTTTTCATATCTCATCGGTTCCGTTCACGGCACAAACACGTATGAGTGGCATTGATATTCATGATAAAGATGGGAAACTGCTGAAGTCAATACGAAAAGGTGCAGCCGATTCGATTAAAACTTATGTGGAGGCAGCCGGAAATGTGTATCCTGCGGAGATAGAACAGGCTGTTTATCAAATTTCTAACGAAGGTTCTACGCCGCTGGTTGTGACTGAAAATGAAAAGGTGCTTGGCGTTGTCAGGTTGAAGGACATTGTGAAAGGTGGTATTAAAGAACGTTTTGCACAATTGCGCAAAATGGGAATTAAAACGGTGATGGTTACCGGCGATAATCCGCTGACTGCCGCCTCTATTGCTGCCGAGGCCGGTGTCGACGATTTTATTGCCGAAGCAAAACCCGAAGATAAGTTGCAGTTGATTCGCAATGAACAGGCTGATGGAAAGTTGGTTGCAATGATTGGCGATGGTACAAACGATGCGCCCGCATTGGCTCAGGCAAACGTAGGTGTGGCTATGAATACCGGAACGCAAGCAGCGCGCGAAGCAGGCAATATGGTAGATTTGGATAGCAACCCGACTAAACTGATTGAAATTGTGGAAATTGGAAAACAACTGCTAATGACCCGTGGTGCTTTAACTACGTTCAGTATTGCCAACGATGTGGCTAAGTATTTCGCCATTATTCCGGCTATTTTTGCAGGTTTATACGGCTTTGGCGGAGTGAACGGCCCATTATCGAAATTGAATATCATGCATTTGCAAAGTCCGGAAAGTGCCGTGCTAAGTTCGATTATTTTCAATGCATTGATTATTATTGCTTTAATACCATTGGCATTAAAAGGAATTTCGTACCGGCCATCGGGTGCAACGCAGATCTTACGCCGCAATATACTTATTTATGGTGTGGGCGGACTTATAGTTCCGTTTGTTGGAATTAAAGTAATTGATTTAATTATCACTGTGTTACACTTAGCCTGAATCTATTAGAATTATTTGAGTGATTGTACAACCTGTTTTAGTAAATAAATTGTACTTTTATACATTGAAATGTTTTCTCAAATAAATTATTCTTGTAACAACTTGTCGATAAGTTTACTAAAACGTAGAGTAATGAAACGAGTATGAACGCTGAGGTTCACCAAGGGTGACGAAAGTTTGTCATGCGAGTTTTATGTGACAATTTTAAAACAATTATATGCATATGAAAACAATACTTATATCAATAAAGATATTTCTGGTTATGACTGTTCTGACCGGAATGATTTATCCGCTTTTTGTAACTGTCATTGGACAAACCTTTTTTGCTAATCGAGCAAATGGAAGTATGATTATTGTGGATGATAAAGCTGTTGGAAGTGAACTGATTGGACAAAAGTTTGCCAGCAGCAGATATTTCAACGGCCGTCCGTCGGCAATTGATTACAATGCACTGCCTTCGGGTGGAAGCAATTTGTCGGCTACGAGTAAAGAATTACTGTTACGTGCAAAAAAAAATTCAGCAGCTTTTGATTCTATCAATCAATTGGGAATAAACCAGGTTGTTCCTGCTGAGATGATTTATGCATCGGGCAGTGGGCTCGATCCGCATATTTCGGTTGCCGGGGCTTTGTTGCAGGTAAACCGGATTTGCAAAGCCCGTGAATTGCCAGTAACAGCCAAAAAGCAAATTGAGAATTTGATAGCCCGGACCACCGAAGGCCGCCAGCTAGGCTTTTTAGGTGAAGAACGGGTTAATGTGTTGATGCTGAATTTGGAATTAGATAAACAATTTCAAGTAAAATAACCATGACTGAAGAATTGCGTCCCGATCCCGATGAGTTGCTTCGAAAAATAAAATACGAAGAGACCAGCAAGCACCGTGGAAAATTTAAGATTTTCTTTGGCATGTGTGCAGGTGTGGGTAAGACTTACGCCATGCTGGAAGCAGCACATGCCGTAAAAAAGGATGGGAAGGATATTGTGATTGGATATGTGGAAACTCATAAGCGTGTTGAAACGGAAAGTCTTACCCGGGATTTAGAAATAATCCCCCGTAAAAAAATTGACTACCGCGGAACCGAATTTGAGGAAATGGACATAGATGCCATTCTTCAACGCAAGCCTGAAATTGTACTGGTAGATGAATTGGCTCATACAAACATAACCGGAAGCAGGCATTTGAAGCGGTATCAGGATGTTATGGAAATTCTTGAAAACGGAATTGATGTTTATACAACCGTTAATGTGCAACATGTTGAGAGCCGTTCGGTTACAGTAAACGAAATAACCGGGATTGCAATTCATGAAAAAGTGCCGGATTCGGTTTTCGATTTGGCTACCGATATTGAGCTGGTGGATATTTCGCCCGATGACTTGCTGAAAAGGCTTTCCGAAGGGAAAGTTTATATTCCGGCAAAAACAGCCCAGGCAACCCGGAATTTTTTCAGGAAAGGAAATTTACATGCATTGCGTGAGTTGGCACTCAGGATAACTGCCGAAAAAGTTGATTCAGAGTTAATCAATTACAAGCGAAATAAGAATATTGGGGAAGTTTGGAAAACTACCGAGAAGCTGCTGGTGGCGGTCGGTCCCGGACCATATTCCGCCAAGTTAATTCAATGGACACGCCGGATGGCATATAACCTGGGTGCCCAGTGGTTTGCGGTGAATGTCGAAACCGGAATTCAACTTTCGGAAAATGAAAAGTCAAACCTGAACAAGAACATCCAATTAGCTGAGCGATTGGGAGCGATTGTGATCAATATCATAAATCCGGATGTGGTTGCGGGCGTTCTGCAAGTAGCACATGAAAACAATGTAAATCAGATTGTTATTGGTAAGTCTTTGAAAGGTAGTGTATTAAGTGCGCTGTGGACGAAAAATATCTCCAATCGCATTTTGAATGAAAGCGGAAATATCGATATTTATGTCATTAAAGCCGATAAATCAGTCCATTCAGATAAAAAACGTAAATTCAGGATTCAGTTGGTCACTTCTAAAATCAACGATTATCTGGTTGCATTAGGAGTTATATCAATTCTGACATTGTTATGCTTCCCATTCTCAAATTACATGGGATATCAGACTGTTGGGATGATTTATTTGTTGACTATCACCATTTTATCATTATTCCTGGGGCGAAGTGCAGTTATTTTTACGGCAGTACTGAATTCAATAATCTGGAACTTTTTCTTTATTCCGCCAATTTTCACATTTCATATTGATAAAATTGAGGATGTTATAACGCTGGCTTCCAATTTTATAATAGCTTTGGTTGTGAGTATTCTGATTACTAGAATAAAGAAGTATCATACGGTTCTGACTATTAACCAACGACATAGTGTTATTATAAATTCATTGCTGGAAAATTTGAATAAAGCTACTTCTATAAAAGAGGTTGTGGCTATTACACGAAATGAATTACAGCATAGCTTTGATGCAGATGCAATAATCTATCTTAAAGAAAAGAACGGAAAAGGGCTGGGTAAAAGGGCTTTCGGCAATTCGGAACTAAATAATGTGAAAGATTTTTCAGTAGCCGTATGGTCGTTTACCAGTAACGAAGTTGCAGGCAGATTTACAGATACGTTAAGTGATGCCAATCTCCAGTTTATCCCGTTGAGTACAATCTATGGAGTTTGGGGTGTGATTGGAGTTCGGTTCTTAGATAAGAAAACACTTTCTTATGATATCCAACGAATTTTAAAAACCATTTACGCCCAGGTGGCTTTATCCATTGAGCGAGAAATTAATAACGATAAACGTGTAGAATCTGCTCAAACAAACTTGTATTAACTTATAAATGATCATATTATGAATATCAAGTATTTTAATCAAAATCCCAGGAATCAGTTTGTAATAAGTATTATTTCAACGATTCTTGTTTCGGCGGTTTGTTATTCGCTCTCCAATGTGATAGGCTACCGGACTGTAGCACTTATATTGATGGCTACGGTATCTATACAGGCCATTTTTTTCTCGCTGTACCCGGTACTAATGGCGGCCACATTAAGTGCACTTATTTGGGATTTCTTCTTCATACCACCTCATTTTACATTTCATGTGGGCAGTTCGGAAGATGTGCTGATGTTGCTGATGTATTTTGTCATTGCGCTGATTAACGGTGTGTTGACGTCGAAGGTGCGGGCGTTGGAAAAACTGGAACTGCAAAAGGAAGAGCGGCACAATACCATTAAATTGTACAAAACGCTTTTCGACTCTATTTCGCACGAGTTGCGTACGCCTATTGCCACAATTGTGGGAGCTTCGGATAATCTGTTGCAAAAAGACTCCAATGTCTCCGACGATGATAAATCGAAATTGCTTGATGAAATATCCATTGCTGCATTCAGGCTTAACCGCTTGATTGATAATTTACTGAGCATGCAACGGCTCGAATCGGGAATGCTCCGGATCAAACCCGACTGGTGCGAAATAAACGAGTTGGTAAACATGCCTCTAAACCGGCTTAAGAATGAACTCTCGACACATGATGTGAAAATTGAACTGCAGGAGGATTTTCCTGTTTTCAAACTTGATTTTGGATTAATCGAACAGGCGCTTTTCAACATCTTGCACAACGAAGTGTTATACACACCTGCTGATTCGAGAATAGTTGTTGTAGCTAAACTGGTAGAAAACAAGTTGTCGATTGAAATATCGGACGACGGGGAAGGGTTTTCCGAAGAAGAATTGAAACATTTGTTTACTAAATTTTATCGTGCTACCGCAAAAACCGCCGGTGGAACCGGATTGGGCTTGTCCATAGTCAAGGGATTTGTGGAAGCGCATGGCGGGCAAGTGAAAGCAGAAAATAATGTTCCGCATGGTGCAAAATTCATGCTCCTGATTCCCGTTGAAACACTTGAGTTGCAGGATTATATGGACTTTACTGATCTTATGGTGAAGAAGGATGTGCATCACGAATCGTTGACTGATACCTATATTCCCAAAAAGAAACATAATTAAAATGTATTTGGTCATGGATTCGAAAATGAATATCCTGATAATTGATGATGAAGTCCAGATTCGCAAGCTGTTGGAAATCACATTGAGCAGCAACGATTATAATACCATGTCGGCTGCTACGGCCCGCGAAGGTATCGCCATGGCTGTGACTCACCCGCCCGAATTGATTGTCCTGGATTTGGGATTGCCCGATGAAGATGGACAAAATGTGCTGAAAAAACTACGAGAGTGGTATTTGGGGGCGATTATTATACTTTCTGTCCGGAGTTCGGAAGAAGACATTGTGAAAGCATTGGATAATGGAGCCAACGATTACCTGACCAAACCTTTCCGCACCGGCGAATTGTTGGCCCGGATCCGGACTTCGTTACGCCAGACTCAACATACAACCGTTGTACAAAAACTGGAATTCGATAATTTGTGTATTGATTTGACAGCCAGGGTTGTTACGCTCGATAATGAACCGCTCAAATTGACTGCAACCGAATACTCGTTGTTGACTTTGCTGGCAAAAAATGATGGTAAAGTCCTGACACACCAGTATATACTGAAGCAAATCTGGGGCCCTGGCTACACGCAGCAATCGCAATACCTGCGTGTGTTTGTCGGGCAGTTGCGGAAAAAAATAGAGCCAAATCCCAATAACCCGAAGTTCATCCTCACTGAATCGGGCATCGGCTACCGTTTTTGTGCAAGAATGGATGAATAGCCAAATTGTTATATCTTTGTTGTCGGAAAAGTTGGAATCAATCAAACAACAAAATATGCTATGATAAAGAAAGGTGATAATGTGCGTTTCCTGAATGCGGTGGGTGGCGGAATTGTAATGCGGGTGGACGAGGCGAAGAAAATGGTGTACGTGGAAGATGCCGATGGGTTCGAGATACCCGTGTTGGAACGCGAGTGTGTGGTAGTTGGCGTTGTGAATGAAAAAACGAACTTCCCGGTGAAGGATTTTAAAACCAAGCCGGTATCGCAACTCTCCCCTCCCCAAGGAGAGGGGGCGGGGGTGGAACCCCGGGCAGAAAAGCCGGAAGTGAAGTCCGAGCCTGTCGTTGAAACTCCCGAAGGGGAAACCTTGAAAGCATTACTGGCATTTTTCCCGGTGGATATCAAACAGTTACAAACAACGGCTTACGATTGCTACTTGGTGAACGACAGCAATTATTTCCTGTATTACAATGTGGTGAATGGCGAAAATGGCGTATGGAAAAGCGCGGCCAACGGCATGATAGAACCCAATATGCAGGAAGAATTGACCTCGGTTACCAAGGAACAGCTGAATGCCTGGGAAAACCTGCGCATCCAGATCATCCCTTTCAAGCAGGGGAAGGACTATACACCCCAGAATGTGCTCGACGTGAAGCTGAAACTGAATGCCGTGAAGTTTTACAAGCTCCATAGTTTTATGGCCAACGATTATTTCGACGAACCGGCCATGCTGGTTGATATCGTTTCCGAAAAGGAAAAGGAAGCCGAGAACCGGAAGTTGGCCGAAATTTCGCCCGAGGAAATTAAAAGAGCCATGTTCGGCAAAGATGAACCAGCCCGCCCGCGCCTGGTGAAACGGCCTCGGGAAAGTGAAGTCATTGAAATAGATTTACATGTCAACCAGTTGGTTGATTCTACGGCCGGAATGAGCAATGCCGACATGTTGCAACTGCAACTCGATAAGTTCCATGCCGTGATCGAGGAAAACAAAAACCGGAAAGGTCAGAAAATCGTGTTTATCCACGGCAAAGGTGAGGGCGTGTTGCGCAAGGAAATTGAAAAACAACTGAAAACCCGCTACAAAAGTTATTATTTTCAGGATGCTTCGTTCCGCGAATATGGATTCGGGGCTACAATGGTGGTAATCAGGTAATAAAATAGGCTGTCTCAAAAACTTATGAGACAGCCTATTCTGTTGAAACCTTATGGCTTAGATTGTTTCGTCAATCAAATTGATTTTCTTTTCTATCACTTTGCTTTCTTCTTTCAGGGTGTTGATTTTGCGTTCCATTTCGTGGATCAACCCGCTTCCTTTTTTGGAATTGGAAGAGAAGAAGCCGATATTGTTTTCGTAAGTGGCTATTTCCGATTTCAAGTGTTCGTAGGCCCTAACCAGTTTCTCGCGTTCGCGGTACAATTTGTTTTCGCCTTTCGCGCTCATTTCCTTCACGTTTGTGCGGAAATTATCCAACCGTCGGTTCGATGAATCAACGTTCAGTGCATCGAATTGTTTGTCGATGGCTTCGCGGTACTCCTTGTATATTTTGTCCTTCTCTTTGAATGGCACATGCCCTATGGAATTCCATTCGGCGGTAAGTGAGCGTAAAGTAGCAAGCGATTCCGCCGGGTTGCCGGTTACCGCCAGGTCGTTGATTTTCGAAATGAGCTCTTTCTTCTTCGCCAGGTTTTCGGCTTCTGCGTTCCGTACGCCCGATGTGTTTTTATTCTTGTTTTCGAAGAAATAGTCGCAGGCGGAGATGAAGCGTTTCCATAATTCATCGGAGTATTTGTTGCTTACCCGCCCCACTGTTTTCCATTCCTTTTGCAGCTGGATCAGCTTTTCCGATGTTTCTTTCCAATCGGTGCTGTCTTTCAAGGCTTCGGCTTGCTCGCAAAGTGCTTTTTTCTTTTCGGCATTCTTGGCGTACTCGTTTTTGGTTTCCTTGTAGAATTCGTTTTTGGCTGCATAGAACGCATCGCAGGCTTTTCGGTAGCTTTCAAATATTTTCTGGTTCACTTTGCGTGGGGCAAAGCCTATCGTTTTCCATTCGTCGCGGAAGTTGTTCATCTCTTGGGTTGCATCGTCCCAGGCTTTGAACGTATTGAATTTGCTCAGGTCCATTGATTCTATTTTTTCACAAATAGCCTTCTTCGCTTCGTAATTCGCTTCTTCCTCTTTCCGGATAGTTTCGAAATGGGTCTGGTGCTTTTTATGGATTGCTGTCGATGCTTCCTTGAAGCGTGTCCAGATTTGTTCCCTCATTTCGCGGGCAACTGGTCCTGTCTCGTGCCATTCCTCGTGTAGTTTTTGCAATTTCTGGAATGCCTGGACCACATCCTGCTCTGCGGCCAGTTTTTCGGCGGTTTCGCACAGCTGGGTCTTGGTTTCGAGGTTTTTCTTGAAATCGTATTCCCTGAGCTCGTTGTTGATTTTGATTAAATCCCAGAACGATTCCTGGTAGGCATTGTACTGTTTCCAGAGGTCAGTGGAAGCGGATTGGGGTACCGAGCCTGTTTCCTTCCACTTTTGCTGCAAGGTGCGGAATTCATTGATATGGGTTGAAACCTCCTCGGGACTCGCAACCAGGTTTTTCATTTGTTCAAGCAGATGCTGCTTCTGGACCAGGTTTTCTTCTTTTTGTTTTTCAAGAAAAGCCATTCGGGAGGCTTTACGGGCGCGGTATTCGTTTAATAGCGATTTGAAGGTTTCTTCACTTTCATCTTTAGCCGGCACAAATTCGCTTTCATCGTGTCCTTCATCCGTAAATGCTTTTTTCTGCTCCTCGGCTTCAACCTTGATTTTTTTGTAAAACTGTTGTTTGATAAGCTCCACCTCATCCTTGATTGTGTCCATGTCCTTGTCAATCAGCAATTTCAGCGAGTCAATAAGTTCCGATTTGGTTTTCGCGGCATAATCTGCCTGTGCCGGTTCGCTCTTGCCGGGTTCAATTGCCGGCATTCCGGATGTTTCGGCAACAACTGTTTCTTCTTCAGGGGCGGTTTCAGCCGGTTGAATTGCTTCTTCCTGTGTCGAAACGGGTTGGATGTCGCTCATTTCAGTGGTTCTAGATTTCTCGCTTTGCACGATCTCAGTTTCCTTGTTTAAATCAAGTGGGCTCATTTTCAATGGTTTAATAAATGAATTTATATTGTAATTCTACAGGAAATTATAGGGTTGCGCTGCAGAAATTCCTCTTTCAAGTTCTTTACCCGGACAATCTTTTTGACAAAAATAGAATAAATTTTCAAATTATTGTTGTTCCAGGCAAAAATCGGTTAAGCATAGGCCGGTTTTTCCGGGGGTAACAATAATGAAACCGTTTATTTCCTGTTTGCCACATACGTGTTGGCCTGTTGCGCAGGGTTGATTTGTATGTCGTTTATACTGACGTGATCCGGCCTGCTCACAATGAATTCAATGGTGTCGGCAATGTCCTCGGCGTTTAATGGCACTATCCCTGCGTAAACAGCCTTTGCCTTTTCCTCGTCTCCGTGGTACCTGACAATGGAGAATTCGGTTTCGGCCATTCCGGGCGATACCGAACTGACTTTTATCCCGTGTTTCAGCAGGTCGAGGCGCAAACCTTTCGTTATCGCGTTCACTGCATGTTTCGAGGCGCAATAGACACTCCCGTTGGGATAGACTTCAATCCCTGCAATGGACGAGATATTGATAATATGGCCCGTTTGGCGTTCAATCATTCCGGGGACAATCAGCTTGGTGATATACAACAAGCCTTTAACGTTCGTGTCGATCATTTGTTCGAAATCGGCCATGTCGCTTTCTTGGAAAGGCGAAGCTCCTGCTGCCAGGCCAGCATTGTTTACCAGCAGGTCGATTTTCCGGAACTTTTCGGGCAGGCCGTGGATTGCCTTCGAGCAGGCATCGTTATCGCGGATATCGAAACATAGCGCCAATATTTCGGACGAGAACTTGGATTCAATCTTGGCCGTGAGCTCGTCCAACAATTCGAGCCTTCTGCCTGTTACAACCAGCCTGTAGCCCAAAGCAGCCAGCCTGAAGGCTATGGCCCGCCCGAAACCTGAAGTTGCACCGGTAATGAATGCTGTTTTCATTTGCTTGATTGCTTGATTATTGGCAGGATTTACTGAACCAGTTGTTTCTTTTTCCCCTGCTGCGTTTCATTCGTTTTTTTGTAACATCCACACGTTGAACTTGTTCAAACCATGTTTCATAAAAATCTTATTTGCCGCTCGAACCTTTGCCGAATTTCAAATCATGTCCCATGCGGAGTTTTTTTGTTTGCATGTAAAATTCGTTGTGCCGGTTTGGTTCTATTTCGATAGGCACATTCTCAACAATGGACAGTCCGTAAGCTTCAAGCCCGATACGTTTGACCGGGTTGTTGGTCATGAGCCTGATTTTCGTCACGCCGATTTCGCGCAGGATTTGCGCTCCCACGCCGTAATCGCGCTCATCGGCATCGAAGCCCAGGTGCAGGTTGGCTTCCACGGTGTCCATTCCTTCTTCCTGTAGTTTGTAGGCTTTTATCTTGTTCATTAAACCAATGCCGCGTCCTTCCTGGTTCATGTACACAATGACGCCTTTCCCCTCTTTCTCAATCAGCGCCATGGATTTGTGGAGTTGTTCGCCACACTCGCAGCGCATGGACCCGAAAATGTCGCCGGTCATGCACGAAGAGTGTACACGCACCAGGACGGGTTCGTCTTTTTCCCATTCGCCTTTCATCAGCACCACATGTTCCAGGTTGTTCGAAAGCTGGCGGAAAGGTATCAGCTTGAAGTCGCCGTATTTGGTGGGCATGTTTACTTTTTCTCCTTTTTCAACCAGCGATTCGCTTTTCAAGCGGTATGCGATTAAATCTTCGATGGAGATTATTTTCATGTCGAATTTTGCGGCAATTTCAAAAAGGTCGGGTAGGCGGGCCATGGTTCCATCTTCATTCATTATTTCGATGAGGGCGCCTGCCGGGTAAAGTCCTGCGAGCCGTGCCAGGTCGACGGCAGCTTCGGTATGGCCTGCCCGGCGGATTACCCCGCGCGAACGGGCACGCAAAGGGAAAATATGTCCCGGTCGGCCAAATGTGTCGGGCTTGGAGTTTGGGTCGGCCAATGCGCGGAACGTTGCCGCGCGGTCGGCTGCCGACACGCCGGTGGTGCAGCCTTCGAGCTTGTCGACGCTGACCGTGAAGGGGGTGGAGTGGATGGAGGTGTTCTTGTCGACTTGCATTTCGAGTTCAAGTTCATCGCAACGCTCCTCGGTCAGGGGGGCGCATACCACTCCGCGTCCGTGGGTAATCATGAAGTTAACCATTTCAGGGGTCACCTTTTCTGCGGCGCAAATAAAGTCGCCTTCGTTTTCGCGGTCTTCATCATCGACTACAATTACAAATTTTCCATCCCTGATGTCGTCCAGCGCCTCTTCAATGGTATTTAATGTTGATTTCATACTTTTTTTTGTTTTTTCAGATGTTCAATTTATGAAACTTTGGTTGAATGTGCAGGTTGGGATTCCTTTGTTGAATCCCGGTTTGCCCGGTTTCATGCTTTAATTTATGGAATTTCGGTTTCGATATCTGCCGGCAGGTTTATTTTCAATAAAGCATTTGCCTTGCGTTTTATTTTGTTGAATATCTTGACATATTCTTCGGGGTTGAATAAAGTGGCATCGACCACAGCCTTGTAAGTGAGGAAGATACCAATGGGAAGCAGCACGGCGGAACTCAACCACATTCCCTCGTAGGCTACCCACAATCCTTCGCGGGCCATTTTGAAGCCCGTGTTGTCTATGATGTAGTAAAATATGAACAGGATCACGGAAATGACAATAGGGGCTCCCAGGCCGCCTTTTTTGATAATGGCTCCCAGTGGCGCCCCGATGAAGAAAAAAATCAGGCAGGCAAACGAGAGTGTGAATTTCCTGTGCCGCTCGATGCGGTGGCGAAGCACGTAGTTTACCGGTTCTTCGAGCATCAGCTTGTTGTAGCTAACCACTTCCTTCATTGTCCTTGCACGGACTAAAGCCTGCTCCGAGGCACTGGTCATGGCTTGTTGGTTCAATGAGAGGAACAACGAGTCGGGGTCGGATTTTTGCACCGCTTTTTTTGAACTGTCGGGCAAAAGGTTGCGTCCATAGGCTTCTTCGCGGGCAAAGTAGTGCTGCCGGACGATTTCCCGGCCTTGTTCCGTGCTGCGAGCATCGGCTATTTTGCTTACGGAATCGATGGACTGTGTGAGCTGTTTTACATTTTTCCTGACGTGCTGGTCTTGCAGCAGCGATTCATCGTAGCGGTTGAATTCGTTGTCGAAGTCGAGGAGGATTTCTTTTGATGTGAAAATCTCGCGGCGGTAGGGAATGCTTGTTGGTGAATTGCTGATCTGCTGGTTTTTCAGGTTTTCAAAGCTTTCGCCATTGTAGAGCGAGAGCAGGAGGAATTTGTTGTCGGCCGAAAATTTCACGCGGCCCGAGTCGGCCACCATCACCGTCGCATTCTCGAAGCCGTTCGAGAAATCGTAGATCATCAGGTTTTTGAGCAATCCCTTGTCCTTTTCCCTGACGTAGAGGTTTATCCCGGTTATCCTGTCGTAGAATTCACCGGCAGGTATGTCGAATTCCGGTGATTTTTCGCGAAGGGAGAAAATCAGAGTCCACAATTTGGTTTGGGCTATGGGCAGCACGTTGTTCGAAAAATAGAAGGCACCCACACAAACCAGC
>DATGXD010000301.1:0-1749 GCA_035299105.1 Paludibacter sp.
AGGTAGAAAACGCGTTCAACGACATTTGGCAGGTGAGGAAATCGCGTTCGGCGCTCCACCAGTTCACTATTTATTTCTCGGCCATACTTATTGTGCCGGTTTTGATTGTGCTATCGAGCGGGTTTTCCATCTTCGTGAGTACCGCCGTTTCTCATTCGTTCTTGTACGATGTCCTGAGTCCCTTTCTGCGTTTTGGCGTAAAGTTCATACCGTACGTGATAAACTGGATTGTCTTTACGGTCATGTACACCGTGATTCCGAACACGCGTGTGAGGTTTTTCAATGCCTTGGTAGCGGGCATTATCGCCGGGTCGGCATTCCAGGCGTTTCAAATGCTGTATATCAACGGACAGGTTTATTTGTCGCGCTACAACATGGTTTATGGTAGTTTTGCCGCCATCCCCCTGCTGTTTTTATGGTTGCAGATTTCGTGCCTTATCGTTTTGCTGGGTGCCGAAATTTCGTATGCATCGCAGAATATCCAGAATTTCGATTATGACATGGACACGCGGAATATCAGCAACCGCTATAAAAATTTCCTGACTCTTTTCATTACTTATGTGATTGTGAAGCAGTTTGAAAACCAAGAACCCTCATTGAGTTCCGACCAGATTTCGGACAATTATAAAATCCCGATAAGGCTGGTTAACCAGATACTCACATCGCTGGTGGATGTTGAAATCCTAGTTGAAGTGTCGAGCGAGAATTCAAGGTCGAAAACGTACCTTCCTTCTTTCGATATCCATAAACTTACTGTTGGCATGCTGTTTACGAAATTGGACAAAAAGGGATCCGAATCTTTTTTGTTCAACAAGAATGAGTTGCTTGATTCGTTCTGGCACAAGACAGAGGATTTGAAGCACCGAGCCGAAGAATACTCGGAAGAAATACTGGTTATAGACTTGTTGTAAAAAAAACGAAAAAACCGTTACTCTTGCTTGGGTAACGGTTTTTTCGTTTTGAGCCTCTTGTCGGATTCGAACCAACGACCCCGAGATTACAAATCACGTGCTCTGGCCAACTGAGCTAAAGAGGCAAGTGGGTAAGCCCCCTGCATCGCACCGCTACAACCTCCTACCCTTGCTGCGGTCAAGCCCTGGGGGAGTTTAGAGGGAGCTGGTCGTGCAGGACTTACCCGGCACAAAAGTACTGCTTTTCGGGTAATTTGCAAAGGCTTTCCGGTTTATTTTTTCGACAAATGCCCTACCCCGTTCATTTCCAGGAAGCTATTTAGATGACTTTTTTTGGAAAACAAAAACCGGAGTTCTTGAAAACCGTGGTTTGAAGGATGAAACACCAATTATTATGTCAGATAAAAGCAGGAATTCATACTTTGCTCCGTTCTATTTTGTTGGTATGGTTTGGTTTGGGTAAATTAGTTGTTGCCAACACAAAGATAATATACTGATTATCAAATCATACCAACCATCAACTTTATGTTTTTCACTAAACACAACTGCCATTTAGCATAGGATATGGACAAAAACACCTCCTAGTTGGAAACTATCAGGGATTTTGCCAAGGCATCCAGCCTCCCCTTCTTTTTTCAAAAAGCCCGAACGAGTTTGCATCCAATTGTGTTGTAACATTGAACAACTTGATAAATAGCACGCCCATGAAAAAAATACTTATGGTGATGGCACTAGCGATGTATTTCGTTTCGTGCCGCGGACCCGAGGGACCGCAGGGGTATGGGACAAACTGGAAAATCATCGACCTTGTTTCGAGTGGCAACGATTGGACCGAGAA
>DATGXD010000302.1:0-7291 GCA_035299105.1 Paludibacter sp.
GGAATTCATATTCCTGATTACGCCCGAAACCTCGGACGAACGCATCCGTGAAATTGACAGCCACACCAACGGGTTTATCTACATGGTGTCGTCGGCAGCGGTAACGGGTACGCAAAGTTCGTTCGACAGCAAGGTAGAGTATTTCAACCGCATCAACTCGATGAACCTGAAAAATCCGCGTCTGATTGGTTTTGGCATTTCAAACAAAGCCACCCTCGACACGGTAAAAGCATATTCTTCGGGTGCTATTGTGGGAAGTGCCTTTATCAAAGCCTTGCAGGAAACCAATGATGTGGAAAAGGGAGTTGGACTGCTGTTGGACCGATTGGCCGAATAATTTGATGGGTTGGCAATCATAAGAATATGGCCTGCGTAATGTGCGGGCCATATTTTTTTGCCTCGGTTCAAATGAGCCGGCAGGATACTTTGGTGGGATTGGGGAGCTTTGCAAAAAGTTATGAAACCATACAAAGCCCCAACATTTTACTGCTGTGCTTGTTTTCAATTCAGTAAATATAAAATTGGGGGTATCCCTGGTTTTAAATCGAGCAGGAATGAAAATAGCTACAGCATCAAAATCACTTGAGGAAGTGAACGAAAGCGTGGAAACACGCAGGCAGGGAGGATTTTTCAGGAAATTGTATTCGTTTGCAGGGCCGGCCTACCTGGTGAGTGTGGGCTACATGGATCCCGGGAATTGGGCTACCGATATTGCGGGCGGCAGCCAGTTTGGCTATACGTTGATTTGGGTTTTGCTCATGTCGAATGTCATGGCGGTGTTGTTGCAAAGCCTGAGCGCCCGGCTGGGGATTGTCCGCAGGCGCGATTTGGCACAGGCTTCGCGGGAGTCTTATCCGCCCTTTGTGAATTTTACCTTGTATATTCTGGCCGAAATTGCAATTGCCGCTTGCGACTTGGCAGAGGTACTGGGCATGGCTATCGGGTTGCAGTTGCTATTTGGCCTGCCACTTATTTGGGGCGTGTGCCTGACTTTGCTCGATACATTTCTTTTGCTTTTTCTCATTAACAAAGGTATGCGGAAAATGGAAGCCTTCATTTTAGTGCTGGTTTCCACCATTGGTATTGCTTTCATGCTCGAAATGATTTTTGCCAAGCCGGTTGTGGGTGAGCTGATAACTGGTTTTGTCCCTACAATCCCCAATGCCACGGCGCTTTATATCGCCATTGGAATAATCGGTGCCACAGTGATGCCGCACAATTTATACCTGCACTCCTCGCTGGTTCAGACCCGGAAGTTCGGCAAAACGCAACCCGAAATCAGGGAGGCTATCAAGTTTAACCTGATGGATTCGGTGGTGGCGTTGAACCTGGCTTTTTTCGTGAATGCCGCGATATTAATCTTGGCGGCAACTACGTTTTACAAGGCCGGTATGTACGAGGTGGCCGAAATCAAGGATGCGTACCGCTTTCTCGAACCCTTGCTGGGAACTCGCTGGGCTTCTGCGTTGTTTGCCGTGGCGCTGATTGCTGCCGGGCAAAGTTCCACCCTTACCGGTACGCTTGCGGGGCAGATTGTCATGGAAGGCTACCTGAACTTGCGTATACAGCCATGGATTCGGCGGATAATCACGCGCTTGCTGGCTATAATCCCTGCTGTGCTGACAATTGTTTTCCTGGGCGAATCGGCAACTGGGCAATTGTTGATCCTAAGCCAGGTGATTCTCAGCCTGCAACTCGGGTTTGCCGTTATTCCGCTCATTCATTTTGTGAGCGACAGGAAACGCATGGGAACTTTCGCTATTGGCACGATGACCCGTATTTTTGCATGGGCAATTGCCGGCGTGATTGTGGTGCTGAACGCCAAACTGGTGGTTGAAGTTATTTCAGGGTGGCTGCACACCAGTTCCAACCTCTGGATTTTACGCCTTACCGTGGTGCCGCTAACAGTCTTTGCCGGGTTGGTGTTGTTGTTCATTACAGTCCGCCCCTTGCTGAAGCGGATGCTGGTTAGGTCTATCCGGTCGACGCATGCAGCCTTGCCGTTGGGCAATATCGCTAAGCCTGTCTACTTCAAACGCATTGCGGTAGCCATAGATTTCAGCGAAATAGACCAACAGGTGATTCGTTATGCCTTGTCCGTTTCGCAACCTGGTACGAAAATCTTGATTATCCATGTGGTGGAGTCGGTTGGTGCGTTGGTTTTCGGGCCGGAAACCGAGGATTATGAATCGATTCACGACCGGAGATTCCTCGAGCAATACCAGGAAAAGCTACAGTCCAAGGGGGTGGAAACAAGTATTTTCCTGGGATTTGGCAAACCTGTGGAAATTATTGCCGAACAGGTGGATAAATTTGAAGCCGACTTGTTGCTTCTGGGCGCACACGGCCATAAGGGATTCAAGGACCTGCTTTTCGGGACGATAGTTGAAGGAGTACGCCACAAGGTGAATATCCCGGTGCTGCTGGTGAAATAATCCTTTTATAGCATGGGTTCTTCTTCTCCGCTAGTAAGTTCCAGTGTCTGGATGGTTTGAATGGCATTCCCGGCTATTCCTTTTATCGAGCCATACATCCCCACCGTGTTTTCGAGGACTTTGTCGATTTGTTTCTGGCGCTTTGCCCACGATTTCATCATGGCAGCTTTCTCGGTGTTCAGGTCGACCTGCATTTGCTTGAACCCCGTGACAATGGCTTCGATTTGCGAACGGAATTCGTTCCCGGTCAGGAAATCGTACAGCATCACCATTTTATCGCCTTTGTTTTCCTGGGTCGACATGGCGGTGTTCAATTGGATAATCCCTTCGCGCAGGACAAAACAAAGCCCTTTGAACTCCTCGAAAGAGCAAACCCAAATTCCGTCGACAAGCCCCATGCGGTCCATGTCGCGGGGGAAAACCTGCGTGACAAGCACACCTACATTTGCCCCGGTGCGGAATGTGTCTTCCTTAAGTTTGGCAATCCAGTCGCCCCCGAAATTTTTCGTGCGTTTGCTTTCGTAGCATATTTTCCCGCAATTCTGGCGCGAGTGGGTGTGGACAACCTGCACGCAATCGGCGCCGTTCACACCTTTGCGCACTTCGTCGATGGTGTCCAACGGGAATTGGGTGCGCAGCCATTCCTCGATGGCAAGTTCCTGGACCTCGCCCTGCAGCTGCATGGAGCCTTGCTCGGCCTTGCGTTTCATTTCTTCGGCCAATTTTTTCTGGTCTTCGAGTTGTTTTTTCAGCTCGTTGATCTTGAAGGCGGAACTTTCCTCGGCCAGCAGCTGGATTTTTTGTTTCTCAACCCGAAGCCTTTCCGAGAATTCCCTTTCTTTTTCCAGCGCAATAGCTTCGCGGAGTTCATCTTTTTCGCGTTTCAGCTTTTCAATTTCAGCTTTGGTCTGGTTCAGTTCCCTCACTTTGGCCGATTTTTCGTCGAGTTCCTGTCTCAGGGTTTTCAGCCTGTCGGCGTTTTCCTCGGCCAGTTTTTCGGCTATGGCTTTTTCGAGCCGTGATTTTTCCGTATCCAATTTTTGTTTCACGGCCTTTTCCAACGATTCGCCGAATGTTTCCTTTTCCTTTTCAAGTTGGGTGCGGGCAGCCAGCAGTTCTTCCTGTTTTGCTTTAAACGACTGTTCCTTCTCGGTCAACTTCCTTTCGAAATCTTTTTTCAGTTGTTCCTGTATTTGATGGTACAAAATGTCGCTGACATTAACCGGGGTTTGGCAATTGGGACAAAGGATGGTGGGGGTTTCCATGTTTGTGTGGAGTTTAATGTGCTGCAATTCTGTGAATTAATCGAGGAAAGTTGAAGTGGGGGAAACACCCTGCCTTTCGATTTGTAAAATACTACAAATTTATTTTATCGTACAAATTAATTCACAAAATTTAATGCAAGGCTTCCATGACTTAGCGTTAAAACCCACGTAAGCAGGAAAGCCCCCAACCTCCATTTTCAGGGTGAATGGATTTCAAATCAAGTTTTCGCCTTGGTTTAGCTAGCCTACATTCGTTTTCAGTACCTGAACAAGGCATTGAATCCCGACGAATTGTCGGGCATCTCGTCTTTTTCCATCAGGTAGACACTGCCTCCTTGTTCAAAAACCTTCATGGCGCCAAGGTTCACCAACGATATGTTTGGAACTTGCTGCTTTTCTTCTACGAATGTTTCTTGTGTCGTGGGGTCAAAAAATCCAAAAATCTCTGTCCCTTTTTCGATGAAAAGCGTATCTACCTTGCCATAATATGCTGCCGGTATGATATCCTGGAGTTCGGCCGAAGCTTTCCCTTTTGGCTGGAATTCGCGGAATTGCTCTATTTTATCCTGCAAGCCTTGCCTGAAATAATGTTCCAGGATATCCCATGCTTCCTTGTGGAGTTCTGCTGTATTCATAAAAGCCGGGTTCCCGGACAGATGAAGCGGGAAAAGTCCCGGATAGGTGTTGGCCTCCTGGTAAATGGGGAATTGGAAATCGAGGCAGCAGACCAGCAACGGGATTTTCTGTTCGCCTTGCAGTACCGAAGCCATAAGCCCGGCATCAATGGCCTGGAAATAACGCAGCAGTTCGTTTTTCGATTCGGTTTCATTCTCGCCACGCGCATTGTAGGTGCCTTTTGTGGCGGTTGGGGCGCGGAATTGGAATCCCTTTTGCTCATAATCGTACCCGACAACTTCTTCGAGCCTTGCCGGAACATTTTCCTGTATCATTATTTCGTTCAGCGAGTATTTGGAGCCTTCATAAAATTTCACTTCATCGGGCTTGATTGTCAGCAGGTAAAATACGCCGTCAACATAGAACGAATGCAGCAGCGGCGTTAAATAGAGTTCGTTCGACACATAGTTGAACCCGTTGAACCCGAATGGAACCCGGTATTCCCTGAAAAAGCCATCCGCTGCAAATATTGCCAGGCCACCCGCCTGGTGCCTCCAGTATTCACCTTCGGAAATAAGCTCGTTCATCGGTTTGACCAGTTTGTCGACTTCAACCGGCCCAAGTCCTTTTTCCGCCAGTTTGTTTTTTATATCCTTCACCTGGTTTTTTAGTGTTAATGCATCTTCTCTCTGGAGTGTCGCTTCTCCCGCACGATGGGTTGGAATGAAAATGGAAATGCAGTTTGCGTCATGTATCTGGTTTAATTCCAATATTTCTTCCTTCGATATGGTTGTCATCTCTTCAATATTTAGTTTGTTATTACTTTCGAAAAATCCCGAATGTAAAACCTGTATTTTCCCCTGTAACTTTTCCGGTTGGCTTTACATTACAGGATTTTAATATAACAACCCGTGCAGGGGCTATGTTGTTTTTTGGGGTGTTTTTTTGCCTGGTTTCCAATGCAAAGCTGGAACCAGCATTCGACACTTTGCGGGTATTCATGAAAAAACAAGAGCCGCCCCACTTTTGTGGAACGGCTTCCTGGTTGTTTTTAAAGGGTTTCGGTTGCTTAACGCAAAGCAGCCTGTGCAGCAGCCAGACGGGCGATTGGCACACGGAAAGGGGAACAGCTGACGTAGTTCAGGCCTACCGTGTGGCAGAATTCAACTGACGAAGGTTCGCCGCCGTGTTCGCCACAGATACCGACTTTCAGGTTCGGGTTTACTGTGCGTCCTTTTTCCGTTGCCATCCGGACCAATTGCCCTACTCCGTTCTGGTCGAGTATCTGGAACGGGTCGTTTTCCAGTATTTTCTTTTCGAGGTAGATGGGTAGGAACGAGGCAATGTCGTCGCGCGAATATCCGAAAGTCATTTGGGTCAAGTCGTTTGTCCCGAACGAGAAGAATTCGGCTTTTTCGGCTATCTTTTCAGCGGTAAGCGCTGCACGTGGAATTTCAATCATGGTTCCCACCTTGAATTCAACGCTGTCGCCAACCTCTGCAAACAGTTTGGCAGCTGTTTCGCGGATAATCTTGTCTTGTTCGTTGAACTCGTATTTGATACCTACGAGCGGCACCATGATTTCAGGTTTCGCTTCAATGCCTTTTTTCTTCAGCTTGAGTGTGGCGCCCAGGATTGCACGGGTTTGCATTTCGGTAATTTCAGGGTAAGTATTGCCCAAGCGGCAACCACGGTGGCCCAACATCGGGTTTTGTTCGTGCAGGGCTTCCACTCGCTGCTTGATGGCTTTGATGGACACGCCCATGGCTTCAGCCATTTCTTGCTGTCCTTTTTCATCGTGGGGGACGAATTCGTGCAATGGAGGGTCGAGCAGGCGTACCGTGACCGGGCAACCTTCCATGGCTTCGAAAATGCCTTCGAAATCTTGCTCCTGGTAAGGCAGGATTTTTTCCAGGGCAATGCGGCGCCCTTCCTCGTCCTTGGCGAGAATCATTTCGCGCATGGCTTTGATTTTCTCGCCTTCGAAAAACATGTGTTCGGTGCGGCAAAGCCCGATTCCGGTGGCGCCAAACGAACGTGCCACTTTTGCATCGTGCGGGGTGTCGGCATTGGTGCGGACAGTCATCCTCGAATGTTTGTCGGCCAAAGTCATCAATTCGGCAAAGTCTTCGTCCAGTTCGGCTTCTTTTGTGCCTACCTTCCCAAGGTAAATGTCGCCTGTGGAGCCATTCAGCGAAATGTAGTCACCTTCCTTCACCACCAGTCCGTCCACTTCCATGGTTTTGGCGGTGTAATCAATCTTCAATGAACCTGCGCCCGACACGCAACATTTACCCATGCCGCGGGCCACAACGGCAGCGTGCGAGGTCATGCCGCCACGGGCGGTGAGGATACCTTGCGCGGCAGCCATGCCGGCCAGGTCTTCGGGCGAAGTTTCAACGCGCACCATGATTACTTTTTCGCCGCCTTGCGCCCATTCGGCAGCATCATCGGCATTGAATACCACGCGTCCCGTGGCAGCCCCGGGAGAGGCGGCCAGGCCCTTGGCAATGATCTTGGCTGATTTCAGGGCCGCTTTGTCGAAAATGGGGTGGAGGAGTTCATCCAATTTCAAGGGGTCGACACGCAGGATAGCGGACTTTTCGTCAAGCATTCCCTGGCGGTACATGTCGATGGCTATTTTCACCATGGCGGCTCCTGTCCGTTTGCCGTTGCGGGTTTGCAAGAACCAGAGCTTCCCTTCCTGTACGGTGAATTCCATGTCCTGCATGTCTTTGTAATGGTTTTCAAGTTTGGTCTGCAAGGCATCCAGCTCGGTGTAAATCTGTGGCAGTGCTTCTTCCATCGAAGGGTATTTTGCCATGCGTTCTTCTTCCGAGATTCCGGCCAGCACGGCCCAGCGTTGAGAACCTTCCTTGGTGATTTGCTGCGGTGTGCGGATGCCCGCAACCACGTCTTCACCTTGTGCGTTGATCAGGTATTCGCCCACAAAGATATCTTCGCCTGTGGCGGCAT
>DATGXD010000303.1:0-14385 GCA_035299105.1 Paludibacter sp.
TCCTGACCAAAAACGACTTGTTGCTCATAGGCGGTATAAACGGCTTGAATGCCACAAACTTAAAGAAACCGTGGATATTCCAACATTTGCAAAAACCACTGTTTACCTCGTTAAGCCTTTTCGGAACCACCGTGAAACCCGGTGAACACTACAATGGGAATGAAATACTTGGACATTCAATATCATCGACCGACAAAATAGAGTTGAGGTACAACCAGAATTTTATCAGCATCGGCTTTTCCGCCCTCAATTACGTCAACCCCTCGCAAACCTACTACCGCTACCGGCTCGAAGGTTTGGATAATGACTGGCGCGAAATTTCCGCTGCCAATGGCGATGGAAGTGCCACCTACACGAACCTTGCCCCCGGCACATACGAATTGCAGGTAGAGGCGGCAAACAATAGCAAGGAGTGGAGCGCGAATGTGGCGCACCTGACAATTATTGTACACCCACCATTCTGGAAAACACCGCTTGCTTATTTACTCTATCTGGTTCTTGTTTGCTCGGCTATTTTATTGATATACAAAAACATGCAACAACGAGCCCGGAATCTTACGGCCAGGAGGAATGCCGAAAAGCTGAACCACATGAAATTTGCATTCTTCACCAATATCAGTCACGAGTTCCGCACCCCGCTCACATTGATACTCACCCCGTTGGAATCGCTTTTGAAAGAAATAAAAGGAACGGAAATCGGGAACCGGCTCCGCCCGGTGTACCGCAACGCCCAGGAATTGTTGAACCTCGTCAACCAGTTGCTTGATTTCCGCCGGTTGGAAATCCATGGCGAGAAACTGAACCTGAGCTTCGGGAATATTTCAGCATTTGCCTCCCAGTTCGAGGAAATTTTCAGCCGCCTGGCATTCGAACGGAAAATCAGTTTCCATGTCAATTGCAGCCCGGACGAACTCTTGGTTTTTTTCGACAACAGCAAACTTTACAAGGTAATCAACAACTTACTATCCAATGCTTTCAAGTTTACACCCGATGGCGGTGAAATAACGCTCGACCTCAAGCGGGTTGAGGACAACATAGTAATCAGGGTAATCGATAACGGGCAAGGCATACCCGAAAACGAAATTGCCCACGTATTCGACCGTTTCTACCAGGCTTCGGGAGTGGAAGGTGGAAGCGGGATTGGCCTCCACCTTGTCAAAGAATACGTGGAACTGCATAATGGAACAATTGAAGCGGAAAGCCTGCCAGGGATAAAAACCGTTTTCACAGTCCGCCTACCCATGGATTTGTCCCCCGAAACTTCCAACGGCGTGGAAGCTTACGAACCTGTAATAGAACCGGGAGAACATGCATTCCCGAACAACTGCAGCTACAAGTTGCTGGTGGTGGAGGACAACGAGGAATTGCGCCATTTCCTGGTTTCCGAGCTTTACAAATCGTACCAGCTGATCGAAGCAAAAGATGGCGTGGAAGGTTTGGAGAAAGCAATCGCCGAACAACCCGATTTGATAATCAGCGATGTCATGATGCCGAGAATGGACGGGGTGGAATTGTGCAGGAAAATCAAATCGGAATTGGCAACTTCGCATATTCCCGTCATACTGTTAACTGCCCGTGCTTCGGAAGAGCAACGCATGACCGGGTACGAAGCCGGAGCCGACGAATACCTTGCAAAGCCTTTCAACATGGATATCCTGTTGATGAGAATTGCCAAACTGATTGATAACCAACGGATACGCCAAAAAAGATTCACCGAAAAAGTTGAAATAAACCCAAGCGAAATAACCATTACCTCGCTCGACGAACAACTTGTCCAAAAAGCCCTTGCGCTCATCGAATGCAACATGGGCAATGGTGATTATTCGGTGCAGCAACTCAGTCAGGATTTAGCCATGGATCGCACCGTGTTATATAAAAAACTACAATCTATCACCGGGCTTGCACCTTTGGAATTCATCCGTTCCATCCGAATTAAAAGGGCCGCTGCACTTTTAACGCAAGGGAAATACCCGGTGGCCGAAGTAGCAGAAATGGTTGGATTCAACACCCAGAAATATTTCAGCCGCTATTTCAAGGAAGCTTTCGGAGCAACACCTTCACAATACGTACAACAATTCAACGAAAATGCAGTCAACAACAAACCATACCAGAAATAACAACAAAATATCCCATCCAATTTAATCGTAGAATCCTATCTTTGCCCGTAATTGTCAATTTAATTACAGGCTTATGTCACACCCTATTTCTAGAAAATTCACTTACTTGTTTTTCATTGGAATCATTGCATTCCAGCATCTAACAGCACAGGCGTACAGCCCGACACCTACCGGGTTGACCGCAAAAGTACAATCGATGGACATTGAAGTCCAATTCCTTTCGCCAACCATTGTGCGGGTTGTGAAATCGCCTGAAGGCGTCAGCCCGAAAAAACAAAGCCTCTCGGTGGTAAAAGTACCCGAGCAAACAAAAATCGACCAAAGTTATGCCGACAACACCGTGACTCTTCGCAGTTCGCAAATTGTGCTGACTTTCGATTTGAAAACCGGGAAAGTCAGTTTCATGAATGCCATCAACGGACAAACGTTGTTTTCCGAAAAAGATTATGGTGTCCAATTCACCCCCTCGGCCGACGGGAAGCGTCAGACCTACCTTGCCCGCCAGGCATTTTTATTGGAAAAAGATGAACCCATTTACGGGCTTGGGCAACAACAAAACGGCCGCCTGAATCAACGCTACCAACGCAACAACCTCGAGAACGGGAATACACGTGTTTGTATCCCTTTCTTCCAATCGCTGAAAGGGTACGGTATTTTCTGGGACAGCTACGCACCAACGCTTTTTACGGATAACGTCCAGGAAACATCGTTCGAGTCGCTGGGCGATGCAGCCGATTATTATTTCATGTATGGCGGCGATGCAAACGGAGTTGTGGCACAAATGCGTGACCTCACCGGGCAAGTTCCCATGCTGCCCTTGTGGGGATTTGGCTACCTGCAATCGCGTGAACGTTACAAAACCCAGGACGAACTGGTAGGCGTGGTGGACAAGTACCGCAGCCTGAAAGTCCCGTTGGACGGGATAATCCAGGACTGGCAATACTGGGGGGCGGACAGTATGTGGAATTGCATGGGCTTTGCACCCAACGTTTTCCCCGACCCGAAATCCATGGTCGAAAAAATCCATGCCCAGAAAGCCCACCTGATGATTGTGGCCTGGCCGGGATTTGCACCAGCTACCAAGCAGTACAAGGAATTCAAGGAGAAAAACATGCTGATTAATTTCGATACCTGGCCACCCAAAGCCAACACACGTCCTTACGACCCTTATAATTCTGTAGCCCGCGACATTTACTGGGACTACCTGAACAAAGGGGTTTTCAGTTACGGGATCGATGGCTGGTGGCTCGACTCTTCCGAACCCGACCATATCAATGTAAAAGACAAGGATTTCGACCAGCCCACGGCGCTTGGCACGTTCCGCTCGGTTATCAACGCGTTTCCGCTACAGCATGTGCGTGGCGTTTACGAGCATCAGCGTGCCACCACTTCCGACAAGCGTGTGTTTATCCTTACCCGCTCGGCTTTTGCCGGCCAGCAGCGCTATGGAGCCAATACCTGGTCGGGCGATATCGGGGCCAGCTGGGAAACATTGCAAGGACAAATCCCGGCAGCGCTCAACTTCGCACTCACCGGGAATCCTTACTGGAATGCCGATATTGGCGGTTTCTTCCTTTGGGGTTACCAGAGCAGCAAGGCGCTGCAAAACAATGCCTACCGCGAATTGTATGTGCGTTGGATCCAGTTTGCCGCATTTACTCCCATGATGCGCTCGCACGGGACCGATGCTCCCCGCGAAATTTACCAGTTCGGCGAACGCGGCACACGCCAGTTCGATGCCATTGAAAAAGCTATCAAATTGCGTTACAATATATTGCCATACCTGTATTCTACTTCGGCAGACGTTTCGCGCCATGCTGGAAGCATTATGCGCCCGTTGTTGATGGATTTTGCAGCCGATAAAAACACGCACAACCTGGCCGATGAGTTCATGTTTGGAAAAAACATACTGGTAGCGCCGGTGGTGAAGCCCATGTACGTGAGCAGCCAGGATGGCAAAGGGACGGAAGATTATTCAACGGTAAAAAACCGTGCAGTATATTTGCCTCAAGGCACTGAATGGTTCGATTTCTGGTCGGGCGAAAAATTCGATGGAGGGAAAACAATTAACCGCAATGCGCCTATCGACCTGATTCCCTTGTTTGTGAAAGCCGGAAGCATAATTCCAATGGGCCCGGATGTACAATACGCGCAGGAAAAAAAATGGGACAACCTGGAAGTGCGGGTTTATCCAGGGGCTGATGGCGAATTCACCTTATACGAAGACGAAAACGATAATTACAACTACGAAAAAGGTGCTTGTTCAACCATTTCCTTTAAATGGAATGACAAAAATAAAACACTCACGATTGGCGACCGCAAAGGACAATTCAAAGGGATGCTTACTTCGCGGAAATTCCAACTCGTAGTAGTTGGCAAAGCCAACGGCACTGGCGACATGCCCGGCAAAGTAGACAAAACCGTTTCTTACAACGGGAAAGCTCTATCTGTGAAACTATAAATTCCTTTTCTCCAGCCCTGGAAATAGCTGGGCTGTAAATCATTATATTTCAATCTATTAACCTCTAATTTACAAATCACATGAGAAAAACAGTTTTTCTTGCTACGTTTCTTTTCATTTGCGCTTTGTTTAGCACCAAAGCCCAGACGGATAAAACAAGCCTGATCACGAACCCGAGCTTTGAAGCCGGGAACCTCAATGGTTGGACTTGGACAGGTACGACCGGCTACGCATGGTTAGGCCCGAACACCGATGGCGATGCCACCAAAAACGGGTCGTACATTTGTGGCATCTGGAATGCTTCCATTGGCGATGCCGAGTGCTCCCAAACCCTTACAGTGCCCAATGGCTATTACAAAGTGACAGCCCTGGCTACGGTAAGTACAAACCGGTCTACAAACCAGCGATTGTTTGCAACCGCAGGTGGAGTGACCAATTCGATGCTTTTCGGAGCAAGTAGCAATACGGCGTATTCAGCAGCCAACCTTGCTATTCTTGGGGCGAACGAAACCTATTCATTCGGTGGATATACAGAGTCTTCTGCCGAAAACGGGCCGTTCAAAACACTTTCGGTTTTAAGTCACGTAACGGATGGTAATCTTACTGTCGGATTTCGTGTAAACGGTAAAGGATCGGCTTTGGGTTATGATTTTTCCTATTCCCCAAAAGGCGATGCCGGATTCTTCAAATTCGACAACTTCACGCTGACCGAAGTGTCGGCAGTAGCCACGCTCGACAACATCACCTTAAGCGCAGGTTCGTTAAGTTCTACATTCAGTTCCGGCACCACAACTTATGCGGCTACTTTGCCTGTTGGGACAACTACGGTTACCCCTACTGCCGTGGTTTCAATTGCAGGAGAGACGGTTTCAGGAAATGGTGCGGTTGATGTTTCGAGCGGTAGCGGAAGTTCTACCATAACCGTGACCGCGCTTGATGGCACTACAACCAAAACATACACAATCAACTATACCGTACTAACCCAATCCAACGATGCCACATTATCAGCGTTGACCACCAGTGCAGGCACTTTAAGCCCGGTCTTTAATTCGCCTGTAACTTCCTATACTGTATTACTCCCTATGGGCACAACCTCCGTGACGCCTACAGCTACAAAGAACGATTCAAAAGCTACCGTAGCGGGCGATACAACGGTAACCGTGGTAAATGGGAAAGCAACATCGACCATTGTGGTTACCGCCGAAAATGGAACCACAAAGACCTACACCATCAATTACGAGATAGTCTATCTTACAAACCCAAGTTTCGAAACGGGCAATCTGAACGGTTGGACTTGGACTGGCACGTCAGGCTACGCATGGTTAGGCCCGAACACCGATGGCGATGCCACTAAAAACGGCTCATACATTTGCGGAATCTGGAATTCCCCTATTGGCGATGCCGAATGCTCGCAGACCATAACAGGTGTACCTGCGGGATATTATAAAGTGACCGCCCTGGCTACCGTAAGTGCCAACCGGACAACCAACCAGCGCCTGTTTGCCAACTCGTCTTCGCAGCTTTACGGTTCAAGTTCCAACACAAATTACTCTGCGGCTAACCTCGACATCCTAACCTCGCTGGGTGAAACCTACTCGTTTGGAGGTTACGACGAATCGACCGCCGAGAACGGGCCGTTCAAACGATTGTCCGTTGTGACCCATGTAACGGATGGAACCCTCAAGGTTGGGTTCAAAGTGAGTGGAACAGGCACCTCCAAGGGGTTTGTATTCACTTCGACATCTTCCAAAAATGATGAAGGATTCTTCAAATTCGACCATTTCACCGTAACCGAAGTTTCCAGTGTCGCCACGTTGGACAATATCACCCTGAACGAAGGAACGCTGAATGAAGCTTTCTCCCCGAATACGACAACTTATACCGCCACTTTGCCTTTTGGCACGAAAACAGTTACGCCTACAATCGTACTTTCGGCCGATGGACAAACCGTCACCGGCAACGGCGCGGTGGATGTATCGGGCGGAAGCGGAGTTTCTACCATTGTTGTGAAATCTATTGACGAAAAGGCAACCAAAACCTACACGATCAATTATACCGTCCTCACCTCTTCGCCTTATGCGATTTCGGCCTTTAATACAGACTCGCTAGGCGTTAACTTTACGTTGGCACAAGGGCTGATGCGCGTGCAGGTTTGCAACGACAAGACCATTCAGGTCAGCTATTCGTTGAACTCCACGTTGCCCCAAAAGGACACCATTATGGTAAATAAAGTTTGGGGAAAATCTGATTTTGCGGTTGTGGATGGTACCGATACCGTTACAATCAACACACAAAGCCTGAGCGTGAAGGTAAACAAAGCCAACTCGTTGGTTAGCTATTTCGACAAATCGGGCAACCTGGTTTTATCCGAATCGCAAAAAACGATTACTCCGGCTACCGTACTGACTACCAGCACAAATACCTGTGCGGCCACGTTCAATTCTCCTGTCACAGAGGGCATTTACGGATTGGGTCAGCACCAACAACGGATTATGAATTACAAAGGCCAGACCTTGTCGCTCGACCAGCAAAATGGCGAAATAGCATTGCCGTTCCTGAACTCATCGCTGGGCTACGGGCTGCTGTGGGATAACTATTCGCTGACACAATTTTCAGGAAACGTATCGTCGAACACCAAATACCAGTTCAGTTCCGAAAGCGGCAATATGGTGAACTATTATTTCATGTATGGCCCCGAATTGGATAGCGTGATTTACCAATATCGTACCGCCACGGGCAAAGCTCCGTTGTTCCCGAAATGGGCTTACGGGTTGTTCCAATCGAAAGATAAATATTCTACCCAGGCCGAAATCCTGACCCTTGCCAATAAATACCGGACTGCAAATCTGCCGCTCGACTGTATCGTGCAGGATTGGGACTACTGGACACCCGATTTGTGGGGATCGCACACCATGGATGCCACCAAATATCCAAACCCCAAAGCGATGGTGGATTCGTTGCACCACATGAACCTGCACACGATGATTTCCATTTGGCCGGTATTCCACAAGAATACAGCCAATTACCAGGAGTATAATGCCATTGGCGCTTTGTATCCAAGTTCAGGGAATCACCATTTTTACGACCCGCACAACGATGCGGCCAAGAAAATCTACTGGAACCAGGTCAACAGCCAATTGTTTGGTAAATATGGCTGGGATGCCTGGTGGGCCGACAACGATGAACCACAAGGTTGGCCCGATGCATTCGACCGGAAGAACTTCATGACAGCCAAAGGTTCGGGGGTAACTTATTACAACACGTATCCGATCCAGCATACCGCCGCTTTCTTCAACGGATGGATTGCCGACAAACCCGACAAGCGGCCATTTGTGCTTAGCCGTTCGGCATTCCCCGGACAACAGCGTTATGCCACAGCCGTATGGTCGGGCGACATTGCGAGCAACTGGACCAAATTCCAGGATCAGCTATCTGGAGGACTCAACTACAGCTTGAGCGGAATGCCTTACTGGACTACCGATATTGGCGGATATTTCTATACCGATTGGTCGACAGCTGCTAATAACGAGTTGATGATTCGCTGGTTCCAATACGGAGCATTCTGCCCTATCTTCAGAATACATGGTCAGGGCGAAAAAGCATTGGTTTCAACCTCTTTCACTCAGGCGACGAAAGATAATCTGGCTGCTACCGACAAGTTGCGTTACCGTTTGATGCCGTACATTTACTCAAACGCATGGAAAGTGACCAACGAGAACTACACCATTATGCGGCACCTTGTGATGGATTACCGCACCGATGCCAACGTGAAAAACATTGACAACCAGTTTATGTTTGGGCCATCAATGTTAATCAATCCGGTTTCTTCGGCTGGAGTAACCAAGCGGAACGTGTATTTACCTGCTGGCAACTGGTACGATTTCTGGACAGGAAAACAATACACAGGTAGCCAAACAATCAATGCCGATGCGCCGATTTCCAGGATACCTGTTTTCGTAAAAGCCGGGGCCATTATTCCTATGGGACCTGAAATAACGTATGCTACCCAGGCAATCGACCCCACAGAAATACGCATCTACCAAGGTGCAAATGGCAGCTTCACGCTCTACGAAGACGAAGGGGACACGCACAATTATGAAAAAGGCAATTATTCTGTTATTCCGTTCACGTACAACGAAGCCACCCAGGAGCTTACAATTGGCACACGCACCGGAAGCTACAACAATATGCCTGCAAACCGCAATTTCAACATTGTGTGGGTAGCCGAAAACCACGGGGTTGGCATTAATGCTCCTGTTGTCTGCGACACCACGGTTCATTACACGGGTAGCTCTGTTGTAATATCCAGGGCCGTTTTGGGGATTAGCAACCCGATATACAACAGCATCAATTTCAAGGTATACGTGAACAATTCCGATAAAACAGCAAATATAGCTTTCACATCGGCCGACAACGGACATGCAGAAATCTCCATCGCGGATTTGACTGGTAAATGCCTGCTGAAGAAAGATGTCGAATACAAAACAGGCACAAACAAATATGTTGTCAACATGCGGAAGGATGGCATTGGAACAGGTGTCTTCATTGTTTCGTTAAAAACAGATGACAAGTTGTATACCAACAAGACAATTGTCAAATAACCTGTTCGTGTTTAAGGAATATAAAACAAATTGCCCAAAGCAAATGATTCGATAGACTTTGCCGGTTTTTCCAACCATCTGTTTTACAAGCAATTTACTATACCAATAAGGATCCTGCCGGAATGAAAACCCCGGCAGGATTTTTTCATATACAATCCAGGCTCGCTGGCACTACTATCTATTCTCCTGACAGAGAATTAAATGCCGCATCATGGAGATTAAGACGATTATGGTTATCTTTGCAACATGAAATCAACAGACATGAAACTAAGAACTGAACTCGAAAATCGCATACTCATACTGGATGGTGCGATGGGAACCATGATACAACGCCACAAACTCACGGAAAAAGACTATCGTGGCGACCGGTTTGCCAACTGGGAAACACCCGTTAAAGGAAACAACGACTTGCTGGTGCTTACCCAGCCCGGAATCATACGCTCGATACATGCCGAATACCTCGAAGCTGGCGCCGACATTATCGAAACGAACACGTTCAATGCCCAGCGCATTTCGATGGAAGACTACGGAATGGGCGGACTGGTACGCGAAATAAACCTGCAAGGCGCAAAACTTGCCCGGCAAGTTGCCGACGAGTTCACGGCGAGAAATCCCGGCAAACCTCGTTTTGTGGCCGGCTCCATTGGTCCTACCAACAAAACCGCCTCCATGTCGCCCGACGTACATAACCCGGCTTTCCGCGCTGTAAGTTTCGACGACCTGGTGGCTGCCTACAAGGAGCAAATACTCCCCTTGATTGAAGGCGGCGTGGATTCACTGTTGATTGAAACCATTTTCGACACCCTCAATGCCAAAGCCGCCATCCTCGCAGCCGAAGAAGCGATGCAGGAACTCGGGAAAAAAGTCGAAATCATGCTTTCGGCCACGGTGGCCGATGCCAGCGGACGAACCTTGTCCGGCCAAACCATCCGGGCTTTCCTTGCCTCGGTAGGACATGCCAACCTGCTTTCGGTAGGCCTCAACTGCTCGTTTGGCGCAAAAGACCTGAAACCATACCTGCACGAACTAGGTTCCCATACCGCCGGTTTTGTGAGTGCATACCCAAACGCCGGCCTGCCAAACCAATTCGGCGAATACGACGAAACACCTGAAACCATGGCAGCCCAGGTGAAGGAATATTTCGATGAAGGACTGGTGAACATCATTGGCGGATGTTGCGGGACCACCCCGGCACATATCGCAACTTACCAGGAGCTGATTAAAGGGGTAAAAGCCAGAACCCCACGGAACCCTTCGCTGAATTTGGAATTATCGGGACTCGAAGTATTGGAAATAATCTCGTTGCCTACACTTGTGACCTCACCCCCGACCCCTCTCCTTGAGGATGATGACCTCTCCCCTAACCCCTCTCCCAAGGAGAGGGGAATTAGACCCGAATATTTTACGACTGATTCTGATAATTGGAAATTTCTACAACCAATTGCCAAAGAACTTAGACACAACCAAACAGAAGCCGAAAATGCACTTTGGCAAAAATTACGCAGAAAAAGTACCGGATATAAGATAAAAAGGCAACAAGTAGTTGATGGATATATTGCAGACTTTGTTTGTATTGAAAAACGTGTAATCATAGAAGTTGATGGTGGCATTCATTTGAATGTTGAAAACCAAGTAAAAGATGCCGAACGAACCAGAATATTAAATACGCAAGGTTGGAATGTAATTCGGTTTACAAATGAAGAAATATTAGAAGACGTTATTGAAATCTCTAAAAAGATAAAATTATATCTTGATAGCAAACCTACACCTCCTCATGGTGGCGCCTACCCCCTCTCCTCGGGAGAGGGGGTAGGGGGAGAGGTCACAGCAAAATCCCTCTTTGTCAACATTGGCGAGCGCTGCAACGTGGCCGGCTCGCGGATGTTTTTGCGCTTGATAAACGAGAAGAAATACGAGGAAGCCCTGGCCATTGCCCGCAAGCAAGTGGAAGATGGCGCCCAGGTCATCGATGTCAACATGGACGACGCCATGCTGGATGCGCAGGAAGAAATGACCACTTTCCTGCACTACATAGCCTCCGAACCTGCAATTGCACGTGTCCCGATAATGATTGATTCATCGAAATGGGAAGTGATTGAAGCCGGGCTGAAGTGCGTGCAGGGAAAATGCATCGTGAATTCCATTAGCCTGAAAGAAGGCGAAGATGATTTCCTGAAAAAAGCCAGGAAAATCAGGTCTTATGGAGCTGCCGTGGTTGTCATGGCATTCGATGAAAAAGGCCAGGCCGACAGCTTCGAACGGAAAACCGAAATTTGCGCCCGCGCCTACGATTTGCTTACCGAAGAAATCGGTTTCCCGCCGCAGGATATTATTTTCGACCCGAACGTGCTGGCCATTGCCACAGGCATCGAGGAACACAACAATTACGGTGTCGACTTCATAAACACTACCCGCTGGATTAAGGAGAACCTGCCTTACGCCAAAGTAAGTGGGGGCATCAGCAACTTGTCCTTTTCATTCCGCGGTAACAACGTAGTCCGCGAAGCCATTCATTCGGTATTCCTGTATTATGCCATCAAGGAAGGCCTCGACATGGGAATTGTGAATGCAGGCATGTTGCAGATTTACGAGGACATTGACAAGGAACTGCTTGAACGTGTGGAGGACGTGGTGCTAAACCGCCGTCCCGATGCAACCGAGCGGATGATTGAACTGGCAGAAAAAGTAAAAAACCAGGCTTCGGGAGGAAAAGCGGAAAAAGCGGATGAATGGCGCTCGCTCCCCTTGCAGGGAAGGCTGGAACATGCCTTGATAAAAGGAATCGCCGATTTCATGGAACAAGACCTGGCCGAAGCACTGCAGCAATACGATTCTCCCATCGAAATCATTGAAAAACCGCTGATGAGCGGCATGAACATAGTAGGCGGACTGTTTGGCGAAGGTAAAATGTTCCTGCCCCAAGTGGTGAAAACAGCCCGCACCATGAAAAAAGCCGTGTCCATACTCCAGCCTGAAATCGAAAAGCAGAAAGTGCCAGGACAAAGCACTTCGGCAGGCAAATTCCTGATTGCCACCGTAAAAGGCGATGTCCATGACATCGGTAAAAACATTGTGGCGGTGGTGCTGGCCTGCAACAATTACGAGGTTATCGACCTGGGCGTGATGACTCCAACCGAAAAAATCATTGAAACAGCCATCAGGGAAAAAGTGGATATTGTGGGGTTAAGCGGGCTGATAACCCCTTCGCTTGAAGAAATGACAGTGGTGGCTTCTGAAATGGAAAAAGCAGGCCTGCGAATTCCGTTATTGGTCGGTGGAGCAACAACATCGAAAATCCATACCGCCGTAAAAATTGCGCCGAACTACAAAGGACCTGTGGTACATGTAAAAGATGCATCCGTCAATACCCACGTGGTGGCCCAACTCATGAGCGAGAAAAACCATAAAATGTACGAAGCTGAAATTGCGGCCGAATACCAAAGTTTGCGCGACAAGCAAACGAAAAAAGAAGATTTATTAAGTCTGGATGAGGCAAAGAAGCGAAAGCCCAACTTGTTTTAATTTAATTCTGAACTTTTCCAAAGTCTTGAACTTTGGAAAAGTTCCTGTTTTTCACCGCACTTCCTCCACTTTCTTCAAACTGACATAGCAAAGGTAACCCTGCACCTGGTACCCCATTTGTCCAATCAAATCCATGTATTGCCTCACTTGCAGGGAATGCATGCTTTTCTCTATTTCCCCGAATTTATAATCCACCACGGTGGCTTCGTTCCCACGGATTACTACACGGTCCGGGCGGTAAACTGCACCCGAAGGCATCAAAATGGAAGTTTCGGCCAGCACACGTGCATCAGCCGCAAACCAGGCAGCGGTTTCGGGCAAATCCCAGAAACTTTGCAACTCGGCTTCCACCAAACAGCCTTCACTTTCGTTGATACGCCCGGTCCGAATCATTTCCTGCAATACTTTCGGTTGGTCCGATTTCCGGATAATCTGCCGCAGGATATCGTGCATGATAATCCCGTAGTTCAACCGGCTGTCCGTCAGTTGCTGGCCTTCGATAAGGTATTCGAGGCTTTTATGCCGGACACGAAGGCGCTCGGAACTGCTCACGCAAGGGTAACCGGTCACTTTCACACTTATTTCGTCTTCCGGCTTGTCCTGATAAATGCAGTGCCCGGGTTCGCCCAGTTCAAAAATGCCGTTTTCGGCCCTATAAAAATCTCGCAGCGAAATGGTTTCGGCATCCGAACCACTTGCAGGGGCATTAATGCACGATTTGAGCAGCATCGAAAACGAATTCATTTTCGTGTCTTCCTCCACATGCTTGTCAGGCATCATGCAAATCAGTTCGTTTTTGGCACGGGTGAATGCTACATATCCCAAGTTGAGGTTATCAATATAGCGGTGCATTTTTTCATCGAAATAATCTTCGGCGAAAATGGATCTCTCGAGCGAACTGTCGTACTGCACCGGCAACAAAGGCAGTTCGTTGAATGGCTCCTTACGGGGTTCGCACCAAAGGAAATTCTTCAAGTTCCCTTTTTTCATGTCGAGTTCCCATTCGCAAAAAGGCATTACCACTACCCTGAAATCCAGGCCCTTGGATTTATGGATTGTCATAATCCGCATGGCATTCTGGTTGTCGGGCGTTGCGATGAATTGTTTCGCGCCGGTCAGTTTCCACCAAGCCAGAAAACTGTTCAGGTCGGCCGTTTTACCGGTAGAGTATCGGAACACCAAATCCTGGAAGGCCTGGATGAAAACCGCTTCGTTAGGCCACGAACCGATATCGAACAAGGCAATGATTTGTTCGACCGTATTATACAGCGAACCATGCTGCAAGTGGTTCAACTTTTCGTTTTCGTATTTGGTGAAAAGCATCGAATAGGGGCTGCTTTCCGGCACGGAATCAAGGAAACAGAAATTCAGCGCTTCGTTTTCGGGTTTGCCAAGCCTCCCGCGGGCGTATTCGTAGTTCACGATTGTACGCTGTATCGTATCTTCCGGATTCAGGAACAATTGCAGCAATCCAAGCACAAAACGCACCGAAGGAGCACCCCCGATAAGCAACCCCTCGTTTCCCAGAATATCGTAACAAGTTCCGGGTTTTGCATTTCCAGAAGTTTTGTAGGTGAGCAAATGGCCGATTATTCCATGCGCATCTTTCTTGTCGCGCACCAGGATGCAAATGTCCGCCGGCCGGTATCCCCGCTCCTGCAAATCTTCCAACAAGCGCGGAAGC
>DATGXD010000304.1:0-1650 GCA_035299105.1 Paludibacter sp.
GGCTGTTCCGTTGTATTCGCCTTTGGTCTTGATTAGGTTCAACATGGTTTCAAATTCGCGAATGAGTGCCATGTCGTGGTAAATGGTTTTGAATTCCTCGTCGGTAAAATTACCTCTTTCGTCGCTTACAGTTTTTTGGTACTGGTTCACGGGAATTGGCTGAAATTCCACGAAACCAGGCTTCCGGACTGCTACCGGATCAATGTGCTGTACTTTTGGCATTGTTATATTGTTTTTTGTATATTCTTTTTCAACACAAAGACTCAAAGACACAAAAATTATCTTAGTGGCTTAGTGTCTTCGTGTTTAATTCTTAAAATGCAAATATCGTTTCTTTAAATATCTCGCTGACGGTCGGGTGCGGGAAAACCACTTCCTGCATTTCGTCCAGTGTCATCTCCTGTTCGATAGCCATGCAGGCTCCGTAAATCATTTCGCTCGAAGGATTCCCTACCATGTGTACACCGATAACTTCGCCGTATTTGGCGCCAACGAGGACTTTGCAAAGCCCCGAACCGCCTTCGTTTTCGGCCACAAACCGTCCGGCATACGCCATGGGCAATTTGGCTACCTTGAAATCAATTCCTTTGGCTTTGGCCGATTCTTCGGTTTCGCCCACACCCGAAACTTCGGGATTGGTGTAAACCACGCCCGGAATGGCATTGTAGCGCATCGTGTCGGGACGGCCTGTGAGGTTGTTCACCACCACTTCACCTTCGCGGCTTGCCGTGTGTGCCAGCAATGAAAAACCGGTCACATCGCCCGCTGCGTATACATTGGGCACGTTGGTGCGCATTTTTTCATCTACCTTGATGCCACCCTTGAACAGTTCCACGTTCAGGTTTTCCAATCCGAAACCTGCGGTAACCGGACGTCGGCCCACGCTGACGAGGATTTTTTCACCTTCTATAGCATTGGTCTGACCATCCTTCTCGAAAATCACCTTGTTGCCTTCAATTTTCACCACCTTGGCGTTGAGGTTAAATTCAATACCTTTTTTGCTATAGAGATCGCGCAGCATGGCCGAAATTTCGAAATCGTTGTTCCCGAGTATTTCGGGCAACATTTCCACGATGGTCACTTTCGTGCCCAGGCTGTTGTAAAAGCTGGCGAATTCCATACCGATAACGCCACCACCGATGACTACCAGCGATTTGGGTTGTTCCTTCAATTCCAGGATTTCGCGGTTAGTCAGGATGATATCGCCTGCTTCGGCCAGGCCGGGGATTGGCGGGACAAAAGCTTCGGATCCGGTGCAAATCAGGAGGTTTTTCCCCTGATAGCTTTCACCGTTGCAGCTCACTTCCACACCATTGGCGCTACGTCCCTGGATCATGGCATCGCCTTTTACCACGGTTACGTGGTTGGTTTTCATTTTGCTTTCAACACCAGCAACGAGTTTGCGAACCACTTTATTCTTACGGGCAACAATTTTACCGTAGTCGAAGCGGATGTTTTCGCCATACACGCCATATTTGTCGCCGTGCAAAGCATTTTCATACGTTTTAGCACTGTAGAGCATGGTTTTGGTGGGAATGCAACCTTCGTTAAGGCAAACGCCACCCAACGCTTTTTTCTCGAAAAGCAATACGTTCAGTCCTTTGTGTCCTGCACGTTCAGCAGCCACGTACCCTGCCGGACCACCACCGA
>DATGXD010000305.1:0-5171 GCA_035299105.1 Paludibacter sp.
GCATTCACCACGGTTCCGAAAAACACATTCAACACAATCCCCTGCCCGTAGTAACCGAACATGCTGGTGGTGGCTCCCAGGAACGACCAGCCCGCAAACCGGCTCATTTCCACAAACAACTCCTTGTTGAAATGCCTTGAAAAACTGATACGGCTTTCGGCATAAAAGCGGCGGCAGTAAAGTTGCCGGAGCACAAGCCCGAACACCGTTAGCACCGCCAGCAAAAACCCGTAGGCGGCCAGCTTGTCGTAGGGCGTGTGCAAGATATAAAAGGCGATGGCCAGTTTCAGGAAAGCATCTACAATGCCCAGGATGGCAACGAGCAGCATGTTTTCGTGGGCGTTTATCAAGGCATCGTAAGGCACCGACACAACGGTGAAAAGCGTGCTGAAAACCATGAACTGGTAAATGAGCTTGGCTGCTTCCAGCCTTTCGGGCGAGATTTTCAGGATGCCGTCGAACAGGATGTAGCCGGCTCCTTCGAGGACGAGGAAAATAATCCCCGCAATCAGCAAGTGAAGCACCACGCTTACATTGAAAATCTGAATTTGTTTTTCCTTGTTGTCGATTCCCTGCGAATACGACATGAACCGCTGGGTGGCGGTAGTCATTGCGTTGTTCAGGAACAGGAGCATGGCAATGGCTCCGCCCACCACATTCAGTATCCCATAATCCCCGGCACCCAAAGCCTCCAGTATGAGGCGCGTGCTGTAGAGCGAGATGAAAACCGTGATGGCCATTCTCGCATAGAGGATAACGGTGTTTTGTGCTATACGTTGGGCAGGCTGCATTTAACTTGGCTTAGGCATTTTAAAATAATTGTTTTATAAATCATTAGAATCTAACTCGCAGACAATGAAACTTGTATCTCATCAGGTAGGTTCGTAGCTATTCAATTCACACTAATCATTTTCTTCTTCTTGTCGTCGTGGTTGTAGCCGTACTTGTTTTCATGTTTTTTCGTGTAGCCATAGCCGTATTTTTTCCCCGAACCATAGCGGTAAGTATATTTGCTTTTGTCGGTCCCGTTCAACACGAAATACAAACTGTTCAGTTTGTTGTGTTTGTAAAGGTTGGTGGCATCCTCTATGTTTTTCTTCGGGGTGTAGTCGGCCCTGACAACGTACAGGTTCACATCGGCAAAGCGGTTCAGCGTAAAACTGTCGGACACAACGAGGATAGGCGCCGTGTCGATGATTATATAATCGTAAAGCACGCGCAATTCCTTCACCAGCTTGTCCAGCGCCGGTTTGGCAAGCAGTTCGTTTGGGTTCGGGGGGATAGGGCCGGCTAGGATAACGGATAAATTCGGGTGTATCCCCGAAGGCTGTATAAGCTGGTCGATGCCCAAATGCCCCGTGAGGTACAAGGTTACGCCGGTTTTATTGTCAATCTTCAGGTAATCGGCCAGTTTCGGCTTCCTGACGTCCAAGCCCATGACGAGTACTTTTTTCTCGAGCATGGCCAGGCTCATGGCCAGGTTGATGGCTACAAAGGTTTTTCCCTCGCCACTTATGCTCGACACCACGTTGATTACTTTTTTATCCGTTCCGTCCATCACAAACAGCAGGTTGGTGCGCAACAGCCTGATGAGTTCTGTGAATGTGTCGGTGTTGTTTTCGCGGATAATGGAATTCCCTGGCTGTACATTCTTGGGTATTTCCCCCAGAATGGGCACAACGGATATTTCTTCCAGGTCCTTCTTGTTCTCAATCTGGTAACGGAGCAGGTCGTTCACCTTGATTCCTGCTGCCGGGATTACCAGCCCGAGGATTAGCGAAACAAGCAAAACCATTGATTTCTTGGGTGATACGGGAGCTCCACTGCTCCTGACGTTGTCAATGATTTTCGAAACGGGCTCAATCATGGACGTATTGACGTATTTTTCTTCCTTTTTCTGGAGCAGGAACAGGTAAAGTGCTTCCTTCACGCTCTGTTGGCGTTTTATTTCGGTGTATTCCCGTTCCTGGCGCGGTATGGCGCGTATCCGGGCCGAATTCTCGCTATTTTTCGACAGAAGGTCGCGCTGTGCGATAAGCAAGTTGTTCCGTTCGTTCTTCACGCTCGATTGCACCGTGCTGAACATGGACTCGATCTGGTTGGTGAGGTCAACCATGGCTTGGTTGCTTTCCGAGGCAATGCGCGAAAGGCGGTTCCTTTCGAGCACCAGCTTGTTGTAATTCATTATCAGCTCGTTCAGCCCTTCGCTGTGGATGCCCGTGCTCGAAGGTAGCAATTGGTATTTGTTCTCCTTTTTGTACATGTAATCGTAAATGTCGGACACAATGGCCAGCTGGGTTTCAATCTCGAGCCTTTTCTGCCCCAAATCGCCGGTTTGCTTAATGAACAGGTCCGATTGCGACTTTATGTCGGCAATACCCTGCACCTGCTTGTAGTTTTCCACTTGCGATTCCACATCGCCCAAGTCGCGGGTCAGTGTCATTAGCCTTTCATCGATAAACTGGGCCGTTTTGTTGGCCATTTTCATTTGGTCGTTCAGGTCCTCTGCATTGTAGACTTCAATCAGTTTATTCAGGAAGTCCTTCCCCAGCCTCACATTCGGGGCATCGAATGCAATATTCACCACCGAGGTTGTTTTCGAAGTCAAGGCCATTTTCATCGAACCCAGCAATTCGTCGGCTTTGTTCACCGGCTGTTGGATTACTATCTCAACAAGCATGTCCGACTTGGGTTTTTCCCCGCCCCGTATCAGGTTCACCTTCCCGAACGGCAAAGTCACCTGCTTGTCGTAAACGGAAGATTTCAGCTTGAAATCCTTGTCCATGTAATTGCCCCTGAATTCATATTCGCCATAGGGGTGAACCAACAACTCGAACGCCACGCCGCCGTTTATATTCTCGAGCGTTTGTTCCGGGACGTTTACCAACACCGGGCATTCCAGGCCGTACAGCACTTTTTCCTTGTACTTGCCCAAGTTGTCCAGCCCCAGCGGTTTACCTGCTTTTTGCAGGAACCCAATAGTTCCAAGTCTTGTGTAGGTGACATTCAATCCCAGGTCGCGTACTACCATGCTGACCAGGGAGGAGGTTTTTAGTTTCTCAAGTTCATTGTCCACATTGTTTTTCTGCGTGAAAAGCCCCATTTCCTTGAAGGCGTTTATCTCGGCTGTTCCACCGCCTTTTTCATCATCCTTCAATAAAATGGTTGTTGTCACTTGGTAAGACGGCAGGGTGAATTTTATGTAAAGCACTCCCAACAGCACACATACGGCTACCGAGAATAAAAACCACTTCCAGTACGACAAGTATTTTATAAAAATCCCAAGAAAATCAATGGGTTTTTCAAATTCTTCACCAATATCAGGGTAATCTCTCATAATCAAATTTTTAAAAGTAAAGGATATGTTTCTTGAGCCAAGACTTGATGCACGTAAGAGGAAATAAACAATGTGGCATAATATAAAAATAACAGCCCGCTATCTGTTGAATCCGCAGGTGTCAGCGTGCTATTCTGTTGCGCTCATTGCTTGTGTTTCTGTGTGGCAAGTCATTGGTTTGTTCCTTGCTGATGCCGGCTTCCCGCTGGCTAAACTATTTCTTGGCAATGGTGAATACCACGCTCGTTATGGTCAGCAAGATGGATATGGACGAAATGGCAAAAGATTCTGCCGTCCCAAACTCCGAGGACTTAGCCCGCGAACTGTTGGGTTCCACGTACACCACATCATTTTGCTCGAGGTAATAGGCTGGTGAATAGATTATGCCTTTGTCGTTCAGGTTCACGGTATAAAATTTTTTACTTCCATCTATGTTTTCGCGCAATATCCTGACATTGTTCCTTTTGGCGTAAATGGTGAGGTCGCCGGCCAGCGCCAGCCCGTCGAACAGGGTCATTTTGTCGTTTGCCGATTCGTATTTGCCGGGCCTGTTTACTTCGCCCAGGATATCTACCGTGTAATTCGCGAACCGGATGGTGATAATGGGCGGTTCGGTCGAAAACGAAGGCGCAAGTTTTTTATGGAGTATGGCTTCCAACTCGCTACGGGTAAGTCCGGCTACTTTTATCTTCCCGAAAACCGGGAAATCGATAAAACCTTCGTTGTTAACCATGTAGCTCTGCAAAGTGGGTTGCGAAAACAGCGACTGGCTGCGGTAGGTTTCCGAAACCTGTGGTACGACCAGGTTGTACATGCGCGATGCATCCGGCTCCGAACTGACAACTGTGATGGTGAGCAGGTCTTTGGGTTTGATCCTCGCTTCGAACAGCCCCGGCTTTTGGTTTTTCAATGAATCGGAAGCCGACCTGAAACTTTGAAAATAAGCTATGTTTCTTACAGGTGAGCAGGAAATTATAAAACAACTTAGAATGAGCGGGAGTACCGATAGCTTGGTTTTCGTGTGACACATATCCAATATTTTTTTGGTTTAACACTCGTTTTGAACAATATCCGCCAAACACATGACATCTCAATCCCCCTTTTTCAGGGTTCTTTGCTTTCGGGATTTACAACAGCATTGATTCAAGCATTTTATTCAAGGCGGGATTATTTGATAATCATGACATGTCACTGCACTCAAAAAAAAACGTTATGAATGTAAAGCGCAGTAATGAACTCCTTTTTCCATAGTTAACAATGGCTAACTCAAAAAGTTTTTCGAAAAAAGTAAAATAACGTGAGTTCGGGATAAGCCAAACCCTTATTAAATCAAAAAGGAATTCATGCCAGAATCCTGAACCAAGGGTCGGCGCAGCTAAAGGATTCAATATGGTTAACCGCGGGTGAATTGAAAATCAGCGAAGCCAACCCTCCGGTTAATCAAATGCCGATGCCACAATCCGGCCGGATATGGTGCGGAAGACAATAAGAGGGTTTAGGCTATATAAGCCTGATAATAAGTATCTTGTAGTAGGAAGGAGGAGGGTGGGATATCACCCGATGGTGGCCAATTCGCTGATTTTGGCGATAATTTCGTCGACGGTTCCGCTCACCGCATACCGGGCGCGGTTGTAAAACGTTTCGCGTTTTTCGAGGCCCTGCGCAATAAACAGTTTCAGGTCTTCGCCCTTTCGACCGGCCAGCAATGGACGCGTGCTATGCGCAGTTTCGAGCCGCGAAGCCAATTCTCCTGCCGAAAAACGGAGGTAAATGGTTGTGCCTTTATGGTTCATGTAATCCATGTTGTCGAAAAAGCAGGGTGCCCCGCCACCGG
>DATGXD010000306.1:0-9324 GCA_035299105.1 Paludibacter sp.
GTGCTGCCCGGCGGTGGTCAATTTTATCGGGGTGGAAATTTGCTGGGTTGTGACCGCATCGCCTGCCATGTCTTTGTTATTCCAGTAAGTGGCTTTGAAACCCTTGTTCCCGGCAATGGAGCATTTGGAAAAATAGCTGTCGGTAACTTTATCTTCAACCAAATCGCAACCCTTGTCAAACAGCAACTTATTTGCCGGGAGCTTCGATTTGATTCCATCCAGGATGCTGATTGTCCTTACCGGAGTGCCATTGTAATTTCCCCACAACATGGGCTTGTCATCGGCATTCGGCCCAACAATGGCTATTTTTTTCAATGACTTACTTAACGGAAGGATATCTTTTTTGTTCTGAAGCAAAGTCATCGACTGGCGGGCCATGTCCAGTGCCAGTTGGCGATGTTCATCGTTGTTTACAACCGACACGGGGATTTTTGCCCATGGGACAATTGCATCCTCATCCATTTCGCCCAGGTCGAAACGGCCAGTCAAGACACGCATCAGGTGCTTGTCGATTTCTTCTTCCCTAACCAGGCCTTTGGAAACAGCATCCGGCAATTGCTTGAAGGGGTAATTTTCCCAGACACACTCAACATCGGTTCCCGCCAATACTGCCTTCGATGCAGCATGCGCGGCATCGGAAGAAACCTTATGGCTGGTGAAAAAGTCGGTCACAGCACCGCAATCGGAAACAACCAGGTATTTAAAACCCCAGTCGTCGCGAAGGATCTGCTGGAGCAGCCTTGAATTTCCGCAGCAAGGTTCGTCATCCAGGCGTTGGTAAGCACACATCACCTCGCGCACATCAGCCTCCTGAACCAGCGACTTGAAGGCAGGCAGGTAGGTTTCATGCAATTCGCGGGGGCTTACATTGTTGACATTGAGAGTGTGGCGACTCCATTCGGGTCCGGAATGCACGGCAAAATGCTTGGCACAAGCCAGCAGTTTGCGGTATTTGGCATCTGCCGGACCTTGAAGCCCTTTCACTACCGAAACACCCATGCGCGAAGTCAGGTAAGGATCTTCGCCGTAGGTTTCCTGTCCACGGCCCCAGCGGGGGTCCCGAAAAATATTGACATTGGGAGTCCAAACCGAGAGGCTCATGAAACGCCTGTTTTCCTGCCCTTTCTGGCAAGCCTCGTTATATTTGGCACGGGTTTCGTCGGACACGGCATTGAAAATTTGATAAACAAGCGCATCGTTGAACGAGGCTGCCATGCCAACAGGCTCGGGGAAAACAGTGACACCGCCGTTATTGGCCAGGCCATGCAGGGCTTCGCTCCACCAGTTGAACCGCTTGATGCCCAAGCGGGGAATTGGGTCGGACTGGTCGCACATCAACGTGGCTTTTTCTTCGAGCGTCAATCGTGAAATCAAATCCTTTGCCCGCTGTTCGGAACTCAAACCTGGGTTCTGATACGGCAATTGTTGCCCGACTATGTTTCCTGCCATCAAAAAGCTTAGGATAATTAGGGCATGTTTTAATGGGTTTTTCATATATATATCTTGTTTTTAATGGTTAATCAGCGTGCTGCACCTGCATTGTCTTAACAAATCCTCTGCTATTTCCCAAAATGTAAATACCGCTCGGAAGCTTGTCCGTTGCCTCTCCCCTCTCAATTTGCGGACGAAGCAAAACACCGGTTATGGAATACACATCCACCTTTTCACTTTTATCGTCAAAATACACTTCCGCGGTGGCAGTCAGTTCTGCATCGGTTTTTGCCAGGTAAACCTTATCTATTATGAACGGGCCAGCTCCCGTAGACCAAAATCCGGCGATATAAATATGGTGTGGGTCGAGCGGCGTACCGTCGTTTTTCTTAGCTGTTGTCAAATTCACGACCACCTCCCGCTTGCTTCCAAATTTACAGGAAAACGGGGAACCCCAGTAATTGTCGCCATCATACAGGTTGAATGCAATATCCGCATTGTTGGCACTGCCCAGTTTGGCAACCACGTACTTGTATCCCGACAAGTCGACACCAGCATATTGCCAGCCTCCAAAACCCCACTGCCCGGTTTTCAGGGTGCGTGTAGTTTCATCAAAAGAGCCAGTGCTGAAGATATTCGGATTAAACAACTCGTTCGTCAACGGGAAAGTGGTGGCCGTGACGTTGAACACGACTTGCTTTTGGTCGCCTAATGCGCCTTTGTAGCTTGCAGTTACCGTTGCCGTGCCGTCTTTTAAGGTTTCGATAAAACCGTTTGTTATCCTTAGCACTTCGGGGTTGCTTATTTCGTAAGCCGCCCTAAAACCGATTTCCTGCGCATGGCCATCGGCATAAACGGCATTGAGCGCGATTTTTTGCTTGGCACCGGTCACCAGCGTAAAACCGGTATTCCCTATTTGCAAATGATCCACGGTTTGACCCGCAACTGTATGATATGTTTTGGAAACCGACAACATTTTCCGGCCATAGCGTGCGCCCAATTCGCGTGCGCCTTCGGTGGAGAAGTGGAAACCATCCACCCCGTTGCCGGCGCATCCGTCCGAAGATATAACATACGAGTTGGGAATATAATATGGCAAGGTGGCAATGATACTGTTCATTCCCCAGCATATCCCGCCCTGGTCCTGGTGCAGCATTTCGCCTGCAAGCAGGGGTACGGAATTGGGTGCAAGACCCAAGTCGGCAAGCATGTTGTTGTAAATTTTCTGCACCTTTTGCGGCCAGTCGGCTTGCATGTTGTTGGTTTCGCCCTGGTGCAGCAAAACGCCTTTAACAACACCGGCTTGTTGTGCAATTTTTGCCATTTCAATGATTTTGGCATACGGGTTCCCACCGTAAATATTCATCAGGCTTTTCTGCCAGGCATCGGCATTCTGGTAGTATGTTGTGTAATTATCCTTGTCGAATGCGTCAATGCCGCTGCCGCCCATTGCAACCACGATTACACCTACTTTTATGCTGTCAGGGAGGCTATCGGTCAATGTGCGTCCAAAATAATCGGCCGGGGTTAGCCCGGTGTCCCAACGGCACAGGGGCGGTGTGGCAGTATACCAGTTGCCTGCCGTCCTGCCCAGGTGCTGGTAATCGTCGGGGGCTACCGTCAGCACCCGGAAGCGAGCATTCACTCCCGTTCTGTCGGCACTACCGATAGCCGCATTCCCCTCCATGTTCGACTGCCCGAAACAAATGTATATATGGAAATTAGGATCTGGAGCAGCTTCGAGCTGCGACAAGGGAATTATTGACAAAAGCAGGAGAACAAAAAGGCTTAACCTCTTTTTTAAATTCATTAACAATATTGATTTCATGGTTAAATTGTATTACCCCAGGTACCATACCTGGCTTCAAGATTTCAACCGTAAAAGTAGGCCTTGCAGTGGAGAACCATTTTCGGTTTGAGATAATAAACTTTAGATTATAGATAATCGAGGTCATATAAGTTAAAATTATCAGGCACTTTCCCATGCGAAGGATTGCTTTTCGCGCAAAGCCGCCAAGAACGCAAAGGGAATTGCCCCCTTGCGAACACAACGCCGGGCTAACCAGGACTCCCTGCATTTTTTACCGAAAAATATGTTGCAGAACATAAAAATTGAACTTTTTAAATTTTGATTGTTACGATATTTTTCCGTATGTTTGCAGCCTATTTTAGCAAATAAAAGTTATAAGACAGTCGTTTTTAAGCCAAATTGCTGGTTTTGTGGCTTTTATTCACAATCCCAACGGCTAACCCGCCTTTTTGGCCCCGTTACTTATAGTTTTATAATTTTACGGTACCATGACAAGCTTAAACGGGAAGCATGCAACCCGCATGTCGATGCCGGGGGTGTTTTGTGCCCGGCCAACATTGCAACAGCATAACAATCATTATAACAATCATCCTTATTGAACATGAAACATTCCCACAAAACCATCCGCCTGTCCCTGCTATTCCTGCTGCTGCCCCTGCTCATGCCGCCCTGCGCGGCCCAGAACACGGTGAAGTACGAATACGACAACGCCGGCAACCGCACCCTGCGGAAAATTGTAACCTACAACCCCGCCCCGGTGAAGAAAGGGCAGGACCCCGCCCCGGTGGAGGAACAGCTGGGCGAACGCCAAATCACCGTCTACCCCAACCCCACCAAGGGACAGCTGGCGGTTGGAATCACCGGGGGCGACCCCAAGGACCCCTTGCGCATACTGCTCTTCAATGCCGATGGGCGGCAGCTTTACAACCAGAAAGTGGAACCCGGCACCACGCCCATTGACATGACCCGCTACGCCGCGGGGTGGTACGTGCTGCGGGTGCAGGCGGGGGACAGGCAAACTGAGTTCAAGGTCATCAAGGAATGACCCCCGTCCCCCGGAGGGGGCTTCCAGGCACCCCCGGGGCAAGCCCGCCAAAGAGGCCTGGAAACACGGCCTGCCTGCCGGTCCGCAAACACCCCGGCCTTGCCGGATGCGGAAGGGCCGCCCCGGTTGGAGTTGCCAAAGGGAGCAGCCACAGGTTGCAAGCCTGTGCGCCTGGTTACCGGCAACAAAAGCATGGCGTTGATTATGGCCGCCTGCTTAAAAGGACAAAACAATATCAAACAATATCAAACACAAAAAGAAACATGAAAACTTCCAGATTGCTATTGGCTTCGATAGCCATGTCCGCCGGCACCCTGCTGCTGGCGGAAAACCCCCAAAAAGAAACCAGGGAATCCATTTCACAAAACATGGTCGGCTACCTGCATTCCGAGGTGAACCTGGCCGATTCGCAAAAGGTTATCCTCGCCAAAAAAGCCGGCATTTACGCCGACAAGCTGCTACAGGCCAGGGCCATGGAGGACAGGGAGGCCTCCTACGACTTCATGAGGGCCGCCACGGAGGACTACCAGGCGGCCATGGACAGCGTGCTGACCACCGGCCAGAAAGAACTGAAGGAGAAAAAGCACAGGGAGAGGATCGACAAGATAATCAAGGACGCAAACTCTAAAAAATAAACGACCATGAAAAGATTCATACAGGCATTGCAGGTTGCCGTTTTCCTAATGCTGCTTCCAGTATCCATGCCCGCGCAGGCGGGCACCATCACCGGCGGCCTTTCGGCCACCCCTGCCATGATCGACATCGGTGCCAACTCGAAGGTGCGCTTCACCTACACGGCGGACATTGCTCCATTCGGCCAGCAGGTCCTGGTGTTCCTCGAAAGGGATGCCAACGGGATGATTACCCAGAATATTGTCGGGTCCTTCTCGGGCTACGGCAGCGGGACCTGCTGCACCACCCTCGCCACCGGCAAGGCGGCAATTGTTTTCAGCAGCTACACCAGCGGCGGTACCTATGAAATCCAGTATTGTGCCGATAGCCCGTTGGCCGTGAACGGTGACCTGGGGGTGGCCGGTAACGAGAACGTGTACGGCAAGCTGACCGTGATGGACAAACTGGGTATAGGAACATCGACCCCTGCCACCAGCTTACATGTGGTAGGGAACCCCTTGGGAATGACCCCGGGAGATTATACCCCGCTGACCAAGGTACAAAGCCTGGTATACGGGAACCAATTGTATGTGAACGATTATACCGTCAGGGAACCCAATGGTGGTGGAAGTTGGCAAACGGCGAGCTACCTTAGGGGTATAAGTATAGACAATTCATATAACACCCCCGCAACCCTCCTTACATGGATCAAACAAAGGCCAGCCGCCGCAAAGATTGAGTTCGGTAGTTCGGGCACCACCTTTATGAGCGTGGGAAGCAGCGTGGGCATTGGCACCACCGCGCCCAGCAATAATTTCGAAGTAGTAAATAGCAACTCAGGTACATTGGATATTGCAGGGTTTTACAACACGTATGCTTATGGCAATTCCTCGAAGGCTGAAACACGGATTAATTTAGGGAAAATTGAGAATAATACCACCCGCCAGCCAATGGGTGCCATAGGTGCATTCCCGACATCGAACTATGACTCCAGCAATGGCAACCTGGCATTTTATACCCGGAATACCCAGAACATGGTTGAACGGCTAAGGATTAATAAGGATGGTAAAGTGGGGATAGGGCTTACGAATCCCGACAATACATTTTCCAATACACCCGCCGAAGAACTCCTGATTGTGAACGGCACCATTCATGCCTCGGAAGTGAAGGTGAATCTCGAGGGTTTGGCCGACTACGTCTTCTCCCCCTCCTACACCCTGATGCCGTTGCACAAGGTGGAGGAATACGTGAAGGCCAACAGCCACCTGCCCGAGATTCCTTCGGCCAGTGAAGTGAAGGAAAACGGCCTTAGCATGGGCGAGATGCAGAACAAGCTGCTCCAGAAGATCGAGGAGCTGACACTGTACATGATAGACCAGCAGAAAACCATTGCCGGGCAGCAGAAGAGAATCGAACAATTGGAAAAACAGCTGCAAGGGAAATAACCGCGGGCAGGCCAGCTTAAGCGGGGGCGCGGCTCCGAGCCGCACCCCCGCTAACCCGCCAAGCAACATCCAACCCACAACCACAACAAACCATTAAGAAAAGCCTTGAAGTTCCCGGAAACTTTTTTCCATTCTCCCCTCTCTCCCGAAGAAGAGGTGTCCGAAGGAAGGGAGAAGTCGGGGGACGGGGGCATTCCATACACCATGCAAACCAGATACAAGCATATTATCCTGTCCGCGGCGCTTTGCCTGTGGGCAATGGCAGGCCGGGCGCAGGCACCGCAGCCTGTTTACACCCTTACCGACAACCAGTCCGGGACAACGAAAAACTACGTGGCCCGCGACCTGGTGGGCATGAAAAACGGATTCTCGTTCAAGGCTGCCACGGGGCAGTCTTTCTCGGCTAGGATCGACCCCGCGCTCACCTGCCCCATAAGCTACACCGCGGAAGGCGACCTGCCCGACGGCACGCGCGACCTGAAGAAAAAGGCGGTGGGTACCCTGGCGGGCAGCGCGGGGGTCAACCCCATGGGGCAGGCCACCTATTCCATACCCATTGACCTGCCCCCCGGGACCGCCGGGATGACGCCCACCCTGTCGATCGGTTACAACAGCGGGGGCGGCATAGGCGCCTTGGGGAAGGGATGGACCCTGGGCGGGCTGTCGGCGATAACCGCCACTGGTGATAATTATTTCCTGGATGGGAAGGTCGGGAACCTGGATTTCTACGTGCAAGACCCGCAATACCACCTGGCCCTGGACGGCAACCGGCTCATCTGGGCCGACGGGGCCTACCACACCCAGAACGAGACATTCTCGCGCATAACGGCCTCGGGTGATGGCTACCAGGTGGAGACCAAGGATGGGAAAGTGATGGAGTACGGCAAGACCGCCAATTCGCGCCAGTTGACCCAGGACGGGGCGAATGTGGTTGGCTGGCACCTGAACAAGATAACCGACCCGAACGGCAACTACATCCGGTATAACTATTACAACGATGCCGCCAGCGGGGAATTCCGCCTCGAGAGCATTGAATACACCGGCAACGAGGGTAGTTCGCTTGCCCCGTACAACAAGGTGCAGCTTGTGTACACCACCAAGGCGGACCCGAACACCACCTATGTCTCAGGCTCCCCGGTATTAAACAACGTGGTGCTGCACGCTATCCGGGTCACAAGCGAGGGTGCGCTGGCGTGGCAATACGGGTTTAAGTACACCGACAACGGCGGCACACGCCTTAGCGAGGTGGTGCAGTCCGGAAGCGACGGTGCCACCGCCTACAATTCAACCATCATCGATTGGGGAAGGATCCCGGCCAATTATCCCGTAATGGAAACTGGAAAATTTATTACAAATTCCAATGATGTTATTGCCGATATGGATGGTGATGGCAAGGCGGATATTTATAATCGGCCGGAGAACAGCGATAATTCAACCCTAGACCACTATGTATTTGATAATGAAAAGAATAATTTCGAAGCTACCTTGGATCAATATTACAATTACCCATATAACCGTACAGATATAAATGGGGATGGAAAGGATGATATATGGGAGGTGAAATATGATTCTGATGGGAAAATAAATGGGATATCTTTGGCATATTTTGGTCGTTTGCCTTTTGATAATACAAAAAAATATTGCATTGGTGATTTTGATGGTGATGGCTTAAAGGATGTATTCCTCTATAATAGCGCCGGGGATTGGGATTTTTATACAATCAACGGCGGTTCATTGTCAAAACATAGTGGGACCGGCTTCCCCAGCCAGTTGACAGTATGTAGTTGGAATAATTCGGCTTATTCGGTTCCACTCAATTGTTTTGATTACAACGGGGATGGAAAGGCCGAATTCATAGGATATGACTTGGCTACATCCCAAACTGTATTCTATTCCTTCGATGGGACTTTTACTGAAATAGAGAAAAGAAGCGGTTACTGGGCTCCTCAATCAAATCAGGGTTGGCATGATTTCAATGGAGATGGGGTTCCTGATTTTGAAAAGGAAGAAAACTTGCTTTTGACTATCAACTACAACCAGAAAACGAACCAGACTAAAACCATAAGTTCGTTTGGCTCCCTGGCTGGGAATATCGTGTACGAAGAACCGGTTTTTGGAGATTTTAACGGGGATCATAAAACAGACATCCTGTTCCATGCCAGCACCCAAGACCTTCGGACATACAAGTTCCTTGTCAGGTATAGCACGGGTGATGATTTCACACCCTTGACTGAAGTTGCTTCATACACTTTCGGGGGTGATTCGATTGGATATATCTATAAACCAATAGTATGCGATATCAACGGTGATGGTGTAGATGATATCTATTACCAGGTGTGCAACTTAGATGAGAAAGTCATCGCAAAGATATGGGAAACCCACCTGGTGCTGTTCACCAATGCCAATGCCAGCCAGTTCGTCAGGTCCATCACCAACGGGCTGAACGAAAAAACGGAGTTCACCTACACCACCCTCAACGATTATGGCGTGTATACCCCCGGCAGCGGGGCGGTATCCCCGGTGGTTGACTACCAGGGCAGCGAGCATGTGGTCTCGGCCGTGAAGACCGGCAACGGGTTGGGCGGGCAAACCGGGGTGGACTACAGGTACGAAGGGCTGAAACTGCACAAGCAGGGCCTGGGGATGCTGGGCTTTGCCAAAACTACCCAAACTAACACGGCCACCGGCATCAGCAGGGAGGACAGCTACAGCTACGACCCGGTGTATTTCGCCACCTACCTCTCCAAATCCGAAACCAAAGCCCCCGACGGCACAACGCTGGCCGAGACATCCTATGCCAACGCCATCAAGGAATACGGCGGCAAGCGCATTTTCAGCTACACCAGCGGGATGGTGTCCACCGACAAGCTGAAAAGCATTGCCTCCACCACCAGCGGCATCAGCGGAGGCCGGGGACATCCTGCGAACGTTCGCGCACTACATGCGCGACGGCCTGATCCCCAACCTGTTTCCCGAAGGGC
>DATGXD010000307.1:0-30143 GCA_035299105.1 Paludibacter sp.
GTTTTCGACAGTTCGGTGCGCAGGGGCGAACCGGCGACTTTCGGTGTAACCCAGGTAATCAGCGGCTGGGTACAGGCATTGCAACTGATGCCGGTAGGATCGAAATGGAAACTGTTTATCCCTTCGGAACTGGCATACGGCGCCCAAGGAGCAGGACAGGCTATCGGGCCGCACAGCACGCTTATTTTTGAAGTAGAATTACTGGATATTGTTTAAAAAGAGAAATTAAAACCATTTAAAAACATAAAAACACTAAAATGAAAAAAACAATTTTAATCTTGTTAGCTGTTAGCTTCGTAATTGCTGGAGCCAATGCCAAAGACAAAAAGAAAAAAGACCAACCTGCACCTGTCAAGGTTTTCAGCAACAATGTGGACTCCATGAGTTATGCTCTGGGGATGAACGTGGGAGCCGATTTTGCAAAGAACCTGAAAGGAATCCCCGGGGGAAAATATAATACCGACTTGATTGTTAAAGGATTCTCTACGGCCATGAAAGGCGATTCGACCTTGATGACAGCCGAATTCGCAGCCAAATATTTCCAGGGATATATTGCTTCGGCGCAAGCCAAGGACATGGATGCCAAGAAAGCGGACGGCGAAAAGTTCCTTGCCGAAAACAAAACCAAACCGGGTGTCCACACCACTGCCAGCGGATTGCAATATGAAATCCTGACCCCGGCCGAAGGCCCGAAACCACAAGCTACCGACTCGGTGAAAGTCCACTACCAGGGAACTCTGCTCGATGGCACCAAATTCGACAGCTCAATCGACCGCGGCCAACCGATAACATTCCCGTTGAACCAGGTTATCCCCGGATGGACAGAAGGAGTACAGTTAATGTCTGTGGGTTCGAAGTATAAATTCTATGTCCCATACAACCTGGGTTATGGCGAAAAGGGAGCTCAGGGAGCTATTCCTCCTTATGCCACATTGGTTTTCGAAGTGGAATTACTCGGTTTTTCGCCTGCTAAAGTGGTAGAGGAAGCACCAGCAGCTACCACGCCCGAACCTGCCAAAGCAGCAACAAAAGCCCCTAAAGCCACACCCGCAAAAGGAGCCAAAAGCAGCAAGAAATAACAACAAAACTTTTATAAAACAACAACAAATGAAAAAACAGAGCATTTTATCGTTGGTGGCTTTGGTTGCCATATTTGCAATGACTTCCTGCAATAAATACGAAGGCAAAACCATTTCACTCAAAAACCAGAACGACAGTTTGAACTACACACTCGGCCTTGCAAACAGCCAAAACATAAAGCAATATTATATGCAGAAAGATTCGGGCGACAAACCGATTGTTGCCTTGATGAAAGCGCTGGATAAAGCCTACAAAGGCGGCGACAAGGACGAGATGTACAAACTCGGCCTCAAAATCGGCAACTCGTTCAAACAACAAAAAGCCAGTGGCTTAATGGGTGACTCGACATTGGCATTCAACGAAGATTTGGTAAAACAAGGGCTTATTAACGCCTTGAACGGTTTTGACAAAGGGATGACTGCTAAAGAAGCTCAGGAATATATCCAGAAGACCATGACCCGCATCCAGATGAAGAGAATGGGCCAGAACCAACCTGCTGCTCCACAAGCTGCACCTGACACAACTAATATCCAAGCTAACTAAATCCACACCCATTAATCAAAAAGACAGGAAAAATGAAAAAACTGAATATATTCGTTGCAACAGCCGTGATAGCTGTTTTCACATTTTCTTCGTGCAACAGCAACAAGCCTAAGTTACCCACATTGAAAACCGAAATCGACAGCCTCAACTATGCTTTTGGCGTGGCCAACGGTGGTGGCATTAAAGACTATTATATCAAAGGCGATTCGGCGAAAAAGTCGATTGCCTCGTTGCTCGCCGGGCTGAACGAAGGGATGAAAGGTAAAGTAGACAAGGAAACAGCCGAAGTGGTTGACTTGGGTACACAAATCGGAAACTCGCTGAAAGACCAGAAAAAAACGGGTCTTATGGGCGATTCTACACTCAAGGTGGATATCGATATTATCAAACAAGGTCTTGTGAATGGGTTAAGAGGCTACAAAGGCCAAATGACTTCGAAAGAAGCCCTTACATACCTGCAAACCACCATGATGGAATTGCAAGCCAAGAAAATGGAAAGCCAGTTTGGCGCCAACAAAACTGCCGGTGAGAAATTCCTGGCCGAAAACGCCAAGAAACCAGGTGTTATCACCACGGCAAGCGGGCTGCAATACGAAATCCTGAAAAAAGGAACCGGTGCAATGCCTTCGGACACCAGCAAGGTGAAGGTTCACTACCATGGCACCTTGATCGATGGCACTGTTTTCGACAGCTCGGTTAACCGCAAGGAACCTGCCGTATTCGGTGTAAACCAGGTAATCAAAGGTTGGACGGAGGTATTGAAACTCATGCCCGTGGGTTCGAAATACAAAGTTTACATCCCCCAGCAGCTGGCTTACGGAGCCCAGGAGCAAGGAGCTATCAAACCATTCTCCATGCTGATTTTCGAAGTCGAATTGCTTTCGATTGAAAAATAATACTTGTTGCATTAAGGCAACGCGAAAAACCGGGACATTCAGTTGTTCCGGTTTTTTTGTTGATTTCCAAGACAAAAGGATTTTCAACACGAAGACACAAAGCCAAATGAAAATAAAAGGATATTCCCATTAAAAAGAGAACAAAAGTCAGATTGCCGCAGGCTCTTTTGGGGGCTAGCAAAGGGGTATGAAAAGGTCGGGCTTTTGTCCCCCCCCTTTTGTGCCTTGCGTGGTGGAATAATGGCTTAAAGTATTTATCAGTTGCATGTTGGCTCTGTTTGTTTTTTTGTCATGGATATGGATGTTGTTTGATAAAACACATGTTTTATTCTTTGTGCCCCGGTGTCTCCGCATTAAAAAAGATGAGGCAAATCAAATTTCCAGCATTTTAGCTTATTTATGTGTATTTGTAAAAAGGATTTTCCAAATACCATTTATTTTGCCTAATTTTGCTGCCTAAATGATACATTCGTGTATTACCTAAGGTATCAGCCGAATGAAACGACCTGGAACAATATTTTATCAACATACCCATGGAAAAAATAGATCAACTCGACCGTAAGATTTTACGGATAATAACCCAGAACGCCCGCATGCCTTTCAAGGATGTGGCCGAGGAGTGTGGGGTGTCGCGTGCGGCCATTCACCAACGCGTTCAGCGGCTGATTGACCTGGATGTAATTACCGGGTCGGGTTACCATGTCAACCCCAAGATGCTCGGTTTCCAGATGTGCGTGTATATCGGCATAACGCTGGAACGTGGCTCAATGTACAAGGAAGTGGTGCTGGAACTCGAGAAAATCCCGGAAATAGTCGAATCGCAATACACGTTGGGGAATTACACCATCCTGATAAAGCTTTATGCAAAGAATGATGAGCACCTGATGGAACTGCTCAATTCCAAAATACAGGAAATACCCGGTGTGGCAACCACCGAAACACTCACTTCGCTCGACCAGCGAATCAAGCGGAGTGTCCCCATAGAGTGAGGAGACAACCCCTGGCTCGAGCCCCTCAATCCCCCCAATGGGGAAGTAGTGAGGAAATCAAGGTTTCGGGGTTGATTTAGTTTAAGATATTAGTATTGATTTTTTTAAGACAACTATAAATTTGTAGGGCAGGTCTTTGAAGTCTCCCTCAGGGGGATTTAGGAGCCGGTAAATATTATGGAAACAGTAGTAAGCGGCATTAGGCCGACAGGAAACTTGCATTTAGGCAATTATTTCGGCGCTTTGCGCAATTTTATCAACATGCAGAATGAGCATAACTGTTATTTTTTCATAGCCGATTACCATTCGCTAACCACACACCCCACGCCACACGACCTGCATGGGAACGTAAAGCAAATCCTGGTGGAATACCTGGCTGCAGGACTCGACCCCGAAAAGGCCACACTTTATATCCAAAGCGATGTCCCCGAAGTCGCCGAGCTTTACCTGTTCCTGAACATGAACGCTTATATCGGCGAATTGGAACGCTGCACCTCGTTCAAGGACAAAATCAGGCAGCAACCCGAAAATGTGAACGCCGGCCTGCTCACCTATCCAACCCTGATGGCCGCCGATATCCTGATCCACCGCGCCACCAAAGTGCCTGTAGGCAAGGACCAGGAACAACACCTCGAAATGACACGCACGTTCGGAAACCGCTTCAACCGCTTGTACAACGTGGATTATTTCCCCGAACCGCAGGCATTCAACTTCGGGAACGAACTGGTAAAAATCCCCGGGCTGAACGGTAGCGGGAAAATGGGGAAATCGGAAGGCGAGGGAAATGCCATTTACCTGGCCGATGAACCCGAAGCCATCCGCAAGAAGGTGATGAAAGCCGTGACCGACAGCGGGCCCACCGAACCAAACCAGCCAAAACCCGAAGCCATCCAGAACATTTTCCAGTTGATGAAAGTGGTTTCGGCTCCCGAAACACTCAGTTTCTTCGACGAGCAATACAATACCTGCCAAATCCGCTACGGCGACATGAAAAAGCAACTGGCACAGGATATGATAGCCTTTACCGAACCGTTCAGGGAAAAAATCAAAGCCATTTCGGCCGATGAAGCCTATGTTTCGAAAGTTGCCCGCATGGGGAAAGAGAAAGCCCAGGAAAACGCGGCTAAAACCATTCGTGAAGTTCGCGGGATTATCGGGTTTAAATCGTTTTAATTGAGCAGCCTGTATTTGTAGTATATTTTTTAAGAGCCTGTTGTTTCCTATGAACGACAGGCTTTTTTATTTCATGTTGATAATTCCCCCTTTGTTTTAGTACACGGCAGAAAACCAAACAGGCCTAATAATCAAGGAATAAGTGCTTTAAGCCATTATTCCACCACGCAAGGCACAAAAGCCCGACCTGTTCATATCCTTTTACAAGCCCCAAAAGAGCCTGCGGCAATCTGACTAGGGAAAGCCTTGTTTGCCTGTTTACTTGTTTTGTACCTTATGTGGTAAGATAACGTGAGTTCGGGACAGGACTCCTTGTTTGTTTTTATAAGTAGTCCTTTAGCTGCGCCGACCGTTGGTTCAGTATGCCGATATTCTTTTGATTTAATAAGAACCTGTCTCATATCGAACCCATATTAAAATATCTATCCTTTTGTGGTTTAAGCCCATTGTAAATTGCCTTTTATCAAACAAATACAAAGCATTTCCAATTTTTGTCAAGCGCTGAAAACGTGCGTTTAAATTCTTGTCCACTCCCCGCCACGAAGGTAGGAAAAGTATCATGTTTAGATAAAAAAATATAGTTTTTATCGTACACCATGCCCTATTTTTGCAAAGTTGAAATTTCTCATTTCGGCAAAAGCAATTAACCTTCTAATATTAAATTTAATTCCATGAGAAGAAAAATCATTTTTCTATCGGGGCTGCTCCTTTTCGGGGTATTCCTGGCTTCTGCTCAGCAGAATCTTTCTGTTTCGGGTATTGTGACCGATGCAAGTGATGGAAGTCCAATAGTTGGGGTTTCGGTTCTTGTCAAAGGGTCGTCAACGGCGAGAACCGTTACGGACATGAAAGGGAAGTACAACTTGAATGTGCCGCAAGGTTCCTCGCTTGTTTTTTCCTATATCGGGATGGAAAAGCAAACCATTCCGGTAAAAAGCCAAGTTATCAACGTTAAGCTCCAAGCGGATTCCCGTGTCTTGAATGAAGTTGTAGCTATTGGTTACGGAACCATGAAAAAGAGCGACCTCTCGGGAGCATCGGTCACCGTAAGCGAGGAAAAGCTCAAAGGTTCAATTATTACAAACATGGACCAGGCCTTGCAAGGGCGTGTTACAGGTGTTACAGCCGTTCAAACCTCGGGGGCTCCCGGTTCTTCCGTTTCTATCCGTGTGCGTGGCCAGAGTACTATCAATTCAGGGGCCGAACCGCTTTATGTGATTGATGGAGTGCCTGTTCAGAGTAATGGAAAATCCGGTGCCGACTACGGTTTGGGCGATGGACTGGGGAACGGGTCGGTTTCAACTATCTCCCCTATTTCCACCATCAACCCTTCCGACATTGTTACAATGGAGATACTGAAAGATGCTTCTGCTACAGCTATCTATGGTTCGCGAGGTTCTAACGGGGTAGTGCTTATCACCACCAAGCGTGGCAAGGCCGGTGAAGCCAAATTTTCATATGATGGTATATATTCAATCCAACGCCAGGCAAAACGCCTCGATGTAATGAACCTGAAACAATTTGCCGAATACAGCAACGGCATGGCATCCGAAACCTTGGGTCGCGATGTACGGGCTGAATTCCTTGACCCCTCGTTGCTCGGGAACGGAACGAACTGGCAAGACGCAGTATTCCAGGTAGCCCCCATGCAAAGCCACACGGTAAATGCACAAGGAGGGAACGAAACAGTAAAATATTTTGTTTCGGGTTCTTACCTGGGACAACAGGGGACGGTTAAGGGAACTGACTTCAAGCGCTTCTCGTTCCGGACCAACTTGGATGCCCAACTGAAAAAGTGGTTGAAGCTGGGTGTGAATATGGTTTACTCGAACACCAACGAACGGCTGGGGCTTGTCGACAGCGATGAAGGGATCATGAACATAGCCTTGATGTCGACTCCCGATGTGCCGATTTACGACATGGACGGGAATTACACCAGCGTGAGCCGCGAAGGCGTTTATTCGCGGATGAACCCGATTGCCAAGGCCTTGGCTGAAGATAATCTGCTCAACCGCTCTTCATTGAACGGCAATATCTTCTTGGATGTGACTTTAATGAAAGGGCTGACGCTCCATACGGATTATGCCATGGACAAAGGCATTTCCAATGCCGAACGCTTCTTGCCTTCTGCTAAATACGGTACCTGGTCGCGCTCTATCAACAGCGATTCATGGCAAACCAACCAGAACCTGTTTTGGCAAATGAAAAACTACCTGACTTACACCCATGATCTCGGATTACATAAAATGACCGCCATGTTAGGTCAGGAAATGTCCGAATCGAGCTGGATGTCTCAAAGCATTTCAAATACCGATTTGCCTGACAATACGATACATAACCCCAACCTGGGGATAGGTGTGCCTAAAATAAATGCCGGGTTCGGAAGTGCTGCCATGTCATCGCAATTTGCCCGTGCCACCTATAACTATGCCGATAAATATTACGCTACTTACACATTCAGGCGCGATGGTTCATCCAACTTCGGTCCATTGAAACCTTGGGCGTTGTTCCATTCAACGGCTGCATCGTGGCGTTTTTCGAACGAGTCATTCATGCAGGGCATGAAACCGGTGGTTAACAACGCCAAGTTGCGCATAGGCTGGGGACAGACAGGAAACCAGATAATGCCGGAAGGGTATTTGTGGGGGTCTAAAATAGTTAAAATGTCGACCGGCTTAGGGCTGGGATACCGGCCCTACAATGTTGCCAATCCCAACCTGCAATGGGAAACACAAGAGCAAACCAACATAGGTTTGGACCTGGGACTGCTCGACAACCGGATTGAACTGATTGTGGATGCCTATTACAAAATATCCAAGGAAATGTTGATGCCGGTTGATTTACTTTCGTATATGGGAACCGATGGCAACGGATCGAGTGCCCTGAAAGCCCCATGGGCCAATATCGGCAAACTGGAGAACAAAGGTCTTGAAATAGCACTGACTACCCACAATATCAAGTCGCGCGACCTGCAATGGGATACCGAAACACAGATTTCGTTCAACAAAAACAAGTTGTTGGATATGACCGGGACTTCTTCGACCGCCATCGAAGGTTACGGGCAGTGGAGCGATGTGGTTACGCATTCCATAGTAGGGCAATCGTTGTATAATTTCTACGGGTACAAGGTAGTGGGCATTTACCAGGACAAGGCGGACCTCGAAAACTACACCAATAGCTTGGGGAACAAAGTAACACCTAAAAGCCCATCATCATCAGCTAAACCCTGGAGCCGCACCAACACCACCTATGTGGGCGACTTGAAATATGAAGATGTGAACCTGGACGGGAAAATCGATGAAAATGACCGTACTAACCTTGGTTCGCCCATGCCGGTATTTACCTTCGGGTTCAACAATACCGTTCATTACAAGAATTTTGACCTCACCGTGTTTATCAATGGATCTTATGGCAACAAGGTGATGAATTATTCGGCCATCAACCTCTCGAGCATGAAATCATTGTGGGACAATCAGCTGGCCGTTGTGGACGACCGGGCACGCCTGACACAGGTAGATCCTACCCTCACTTATCCACGTACCAATTCTGCAGGAGCAGTTGTGAACAATTGGTTTGATGATATCGACAACGTGAAAGTAGCCAACCCGGGAACCAAGGTGCCGCGGGCCATTCAGAACGACCCGAATGGAAACACCAACATGTCAAGCCGTTATATTGAAGATGGATCATACCTCCGTGTGAAGAACATAGCTTTGGGATATAATTTCGACAAGAAACTTTTGAAACCATTGCATTTGGAGTCGTTGCGCATTTATGCCAACATACAGAATTTGTACACGCTCACCAAATATTCGGGTTTTGACCCGGAAGTGGGAGCAAGTACTGCGAGCGCTAATGTGTATGGGCTGGATAACGGGCGTTATCCATCACCGCAAGTGTATGCATTTGGTTTAAACTTATCATTCTAAACAAAGAAAGGAAATAATATGAAAATACTAAATATAAAGGGTTTGGCAATTGCCTCCATGCTGTTGGTTGGAACGGGCTCCTGTTCCGATTTCTTGTACCGGCCTGCTGAAGACACATACAACATAGATAGCTTTTATAAGACCGATGCCCAGTGTTTCCAGGGGGTAAATGCCCTTTACAATTCACCTTGGTACGATTTTCAACGTGGATTTGTGAAAATCGGGGATGTGCTTTCGGGAAACGTATATTACGGCACCGATAATGGTTACCAAACTTTTGTGCTGAAGTCGAGCGATGCCGACCTGAAAAATGCTTCTGCATCCTTGTGGTCGGTTAATGCCTACTGCAATACCATCATTGAGAATATCAACCTAAAAGCCGGACCCGATGTAACCGAAGCAACAAAGAACACGGTAAAAGGTGAAGCCTTGGTTTGGAAAGGCATGGCTTATTTTTACCTCGTACGTTGTTTTGGGGCGGTGCCTATTATCCACAACAACGGTGAGGTCATTGCCGATGGCCGGTCGAACAGTGTTTACAGGAACAAGATTGAAGATGTTTACACCTACATTGTGAAGGATTTGGAAAAAGCCATTGAGCTTTTGCCGGCGAGCAACAAACCCGGGCGTATCGACAAATACGGTGCTTACGGCCTTCTGGCAAAAGTGTACCTTGCCAAGTCGGGTTACGGACAGAACGGAACCCGGAATGCCGATGACCTGGCCAAGGCCGCTTTGTATGCAGGGAAAGTGATTAACGAGAGTGGGCGGACATTGACTCCTGTTTACTCGGACATTTTCCGCCTGGGAAGTAACGGTACCAAGGAAGCTGTTGGTGAAAACCTGATTTCGTGGCATTGGACTATCGGCAGCCAGTGGACTTGCCAAAACACCTTCCAGTCCGATTTGGGATTGGCCGGATTCTCTGAATTTTCCGATTCCTGGGGAACCTGGGTAGGATTAACCATCGACCTCCAGGATGCTTTTGGCGAGGATGCATCGAGTTTGACCCGCAACAATTCGGATGCACGCCGGAAGGCAACCATGATGATGCAGGGCGACCATTACGATTATTTCTGGGCCGACAAGGGTGGTTTTGATTACGACTGGAAGAACCCGACATCGAGCGACAACAAGCTGACTGTGACCTATGGCAGTGCCACCGGGTCCAACTGCGTGAAACACATTGTGGGCGACAATGCCGACCACATTGCAGGTGCAGGTGTGGGGCTCGACCGCATGTCCACCGCCTTGAGCACGCATTTGTTGCGTTTGGCCGATGTTTACCTCATTTATGCCGAAGCCGTATTGGGCAACGGGGCATCTACATCCGATGTCGGCGCCCTGAAAGCGTTCAACGCGGTACGTGGGCGCGCCATTAGCAACTATACCCCGAAAACATCCATCACCTTCGATGACATTTTCAACGAACGCCGGTTGGAATTGGCTTGTGAGGGCGATTTCTGGTATGACTTTGTCCGCTTGAGCTACTACAAGCCCGCGGAAGCAAGGACACGCCTGGCTGCCCAGAACCGTGGTTATTGGAGTGGTTTGGAAGATTACTACAAAGGTAAAGCGGCAAAATCGAGTGTTCAGAAGACAGTGATCAACCTCAGCGAAGGGAACGTGTTTTTCTCCATTCCCTTCCCCGACACCGACCAGTCGGCCAACCCCAATTTGGAAAAAGAACCCGTGGCGTTTGATTTTAGCACAATTAGTTTCTAAAAAAATAATGGATTATGAAAAAGACATATAAATCAACAATAAAGATGGTTATATCGCTTGTGGTGCTGGTAGCATTGGTGGCCGTACCCGCGTGTAACGACAATCCGGATGAATATAAAATTGCGTCGGGCGTACCTTCGGTATCGTATGTCCGGATCCCGGATGTGCTGAAGAGCGATTCATTGGTTACACATGCGTTTATGGGTACAACCATAGCATTGGTTGGCGAAAACCTCCGGAGCGTGAAAGAAGTGTGGTTCAACGACCAGCAGGCAGTCTTGAATACCAGTTTGATTACTCCCACAGCGTTGATAGTGCAGGTCCCGAACACTATTCCCGATAAAGTAAGCAGTAAGATTTACCTGGTAACGGCATCGAACGACACCGTGAAATATGATTTTGGAGTGGATGTACCCTCGCCGTTGCTGAACGGCATGGACTGCGAGTATGTGGCCGAAGGGGAAAACGCAGTCATCAACGGCAACTTCTTCTTGCCGGTGGATGGAAGCACGCTCCCCGAAGTATATTTCACTCCCAACATAAAAGCGGAAGTGGTGTCGGTCACAATCCATAAAATAACGGTGAAAGTACCCGCAGGTGCAGGTGTCGGTCCTATTTCTGTAAAAAGCCGTTACGGAACTACCCGTTCAAAGGCATTTTATTTCAGGGATAATCGTGGAATGATTCTGGACTGGGATAATACCAATGCTTCCGGTGGATGGCGTGCCGGTAATATTGCCAATACCAATCCAGCAGGTATAAGTGGAAATTATGTTCGCTTTACCGGGAATCTTGATGATTCTGGTGGGGCAGGTTCAACATGGAACGAGGATGGTTTTTCATTCAACCTCTGGGGTATTTCGAATGGTCGCCCGCAAGGTGATTTATTTACGGTTGACCCTGCAAAAGCCGTGTTGAAATTTGAAGTGAATGTGGATAAACCCTGGTCGTCATGTGCGTTGCAAATGATTTTCACACCATGGGGAACTTCGGGTACAAATAGCTATATTGCCGATGGCACAACTCCAAGAGCCCTTTGGAATCCTTGGTCAACCGCCGATAAAGGTGTGTTCAAAACGGATGGTTGGATTACAGTGTCAGTGCCTCTGAAGGGATTCAAATATGACCATACAGGTAAACTGCTTAAAATGGCCGATGCCGGAAATTACGGCGGACTCACGTTCTTTGTATATCATGGTGGCGTAGTTGGCACTGCTGCTTGTAGCCCCGATATTTGTATTGATAACATTCGCGTTGTCGCTGCCGAATAATTTTATTTAAAAAAACCTTGTCCGCGCTTGGAATAGAGCGCGGGCATACTAAAAAGAAACTATTATGCAACATAGAATAAATAAAATACTGACAGCAAGTTTTATGGCTTGCTTACTGGTGGGCGGGCTGTTGTTCAACTCCTGCAAGCAAGAAGAAGTATCACTTGCGCCTGCATTAAGTGTTTTCGGACCTTCGCCTGCATTGCGTGGCGGCGAACTGAAATTCGTGGGGACGAACCTCGACAAGGTGACGGCGGTAGTGTTGGCCGGCGGCCTCGAAATTACCGAAATTACCAAAACAAGTTCCACGGAGATATCCATCACCATTCCACAAACCGCCAAACCAGGTGCCATAACCCTGAAAAGTTCGTTCGGCGACATTGTGACCAAAACACCGTTGACATTTTCGGAACCGATTTCTATCGATACCTATACCACCACGGCGGTTAAGGCTGGCGATGTGTTTACCATCAATGGCGATTACCTGAACCTGATTGCCCAGGTGGTATTCAGCGATGGGGCAGTGGTCGACAGCTCGAAATTCGTAAGCCAGTCGCGCAAGAAAATCGAAGTTGAAGTGCCTAAAGCCGCCAAAACAGGTAAAGTGGCAATTTCGAATGGAGCTGAAATACCCATCATTGTTTACACGGCAGGAGTGGTTACCGTTACCGACCCAACTACCCTGGCAGCCATATCGCCGGTGCCTGTAAAAGCAGGCGGCGCGCTGAAAATTACCGGGACAAACCTTGACCTGGTAAAAACGGTGGTTATCCCCGATGGCATCAAGGTGGACAGCGCCGGCATAGTGGTGAACGCCGAAAAAACAGAAATCACCATTACAGTGCCTGAAATGGCAAAAGAAGGTGATATTAAGCTGGTCACCTATTCGGGAACAGAAATGACGGTTCCGCAGCAACTGAAACTGGTAGCTCCTGCTATTACTTCGGCGGCTCCATTGTTAGTGAAAAACGGGGAGAAACTGACTATTACGGGAACCGACCTCGACCTTGTGACGAGCGTGAACTTTGGTGCTGTTGCCGGTACAATCTCAAGCCAATCGGCAACAGTCCTCGAAGTAACCGTACCCATGACAGCTACCGATGGTGTGGTGGCCCTGAATACAAATTCAGGACTGACAGCTACTTCGGAAGCCCTGACAATGGTAAAACCTGCTTTCACGAGCATCAGCCCGCTGGCACTCACGGCTGGCGACAAGGTGACTATCAATGGGACAGACCTTGACCTGGTGCGCAAAGTGGTATTCATGGGCGGGACGGTAGATGTGACTCCGGCCGGTGGAGCAACTTCGCTGGAGGTAACAGTGCCAACAACCAGTGTAGGAACCGGCGCAGTTAAACTCGAAACCGTGAACGGGACACAGGTAGTTTCGTCCGACCAATTGGAAATCAAAGCATCCACCACACCGGCAATCGTTAGTATCACAGAATGTGTTCCTCCCGAAGGGCTAATGACTATCACGGGGAAAAACCTTAATTTTGTAGAGTCCATTTACTTCGAAGATAACGTGAAAGCTGTACTTTACGGTGTACGTTCCGAAACATCAATCACTGTTTATATTCCCAAAGAAGCAAAACATGGAAGGACTACCTTTACCATGCATTCTTTTTCGGGAGAATTAATTACTTCTTCGGCATTTGTATATGGAACCGATCCCGTTACAGATCCAGCGTATGTGTTCTTTAACTTTGATGGGAAGAATTCATGGTGGGGCGACAAGGGTTCTATAGAAAACAATTCAGCACTTACATTGGATGGCTCGAACTATTTCCGTGTCAATGATGATATGAATCCATGGTGGACAGGTTTCTTCTGGAGAAATGGGAAGAATGATTTAAAAACAGATGGTGTAACCGTTGCCGACTGGGCAGTCAAAATAGATGTCAATGTTCTTGCTGATATTGCAGGTCCGATAAAATTCAGGTTGAAAGGAACTGATGGCGACTTCTGGTCCCCAATCACCAATCTGAAAAATCAAGGAGGATGGTATACAATAACTCTTCCATTGACCAGCTTTGCTACTTCGGATGGTTCTGTGCATTTGACTGATTTGGCAACAATTGATTCTGACTTTGGAATGGCGTATGGTGGACCTGGCGAACATGTCAACATGTGCATTGACAATGTTCGCTTCGAAAGAATTTCTGGCGCAGCAGGTGTACGCGGCTTTAAGTTGATTGGAATGTAGTCTTTTAGAATAAATTAATTCAAAAGGGGGGTTATTCTCCGGAATAATCCCCCTGCTTTTAGAGTATTGTCAAATAAAGTCCGCCCCGAAAAAGAATAGAACCAATACGCCTAATGCAGGCAGGCTCAAAAACGACTTTCCGGGGTACATTCTTGAATGTGAAATTCGCAGGTATTAGTTTTTTTGTTTATATTAGTCCCCTTGCAAGTTGGCTGAATTGTGTTGAAGTGGCATGGGTAGGTGCACTGGAATTTCTTCCAGCCAGAAATAACCTAGCTTCTGGCTTTTTTCTCGTGACTTGTAACCGATTCTTTTGTAACTGCTTATGTTCTACAAAATATCTTTTTTCATTTGGTTCGTTGCTATTTCAATCTCTTTTGCAGCTTGCAAGCCCGATGAAAATACAGACACCACAGCTCCCCTCCTTCTATCGGCCACACCGGCCGATGGAGCGTTGTTGGTTGACATAAACACGGCAATATCAATTAAATACAACGAAAGAATCGTACTTTCGTCCCGGGCAACGATACTTTTAAACGATGTGGCTGTCCCGGCCGTGGTAAACTCCCAGACACTGACCGTAAATGCCACCTTGAGTTCAGGAACAACCTACACGCTGGTTGTCCCGGCCAATGCGGTATGCGATGTTTCGGGGAATTATTCAAAAGAAATAAAAATCACTTTCTCAACCAAAGGCACCGCCCAGGCGGAAGGGGTATACGAAGCCGAAGCGGCCGCACTCACAGGCGATGCCGCCATTGCCTCCGCCCAGGACGGATACTCCGGCACAGGGTACATTAACACCAACACGGGAAATGTGACATTTACCGTACAGGCGGCCGAGACGGGGTATTACGATGTTTTCCTGAATTATACGGCTGCCGGGCAGAAAGTAAATTACCTGTACGTGGACGGAACATTAGCTGCCGAAATTACATTCCCAACCGCCACAACCTGGGCCGAAACAAAAGCCGCCATGCTGAAACTTACGGCAGGGGCACACAGCATTTCCATTGTGAAAGGCTGGGGCTACATCCGGTTGGACTACCTGCGCTTAGCCCCGAACACCGCCGGCCCCCTTGCCTTCAACATCGCCGCCAATCCGGTAACCCCAAACCCGTCGGCACAGCTTGTGAATTTGTACAATTACCTGAAAACCAGTTTTGGCACTAAAATAATTTCCGGGACAATGGCTAATTACAGCACTAATATTGCTGAAGCTACCTGGGTGCATGCTCAAACCGGGAAATGGCCCGCATTCACGTTCTTCGATTTTATCGACCATACCAACCCGAACCAGAACTGGGTAAAATACAACGACCCCTTTACCCTGGGGCAGGAATGGTGGAACAACAATGGGGTGGTTGGTTTCTCGTGGCACTGGCGCGACCCGCTCACCAAATCGGGAAGTTTTTATACCTATACAAGTTCGCAGACCGATGGAACTACTTTCGATGTGTCAAAAATAAGCGATACAAACTCAGCCGAATACAAAGCCATGATTGCAGATATAGATGTGATTGCAGGTTATCTTAAACAATTCAAAGATGCGGGAATTCCTGTTATTTGGCGTCCGCTTCACGAAGCCTCCGGTGGTTGGTTTTGGTGGGGAGCTAAAGGTGCCGAACCCTGCAAAGCATTATGGAAACTGATGTTCGACCGACTTGTGAATTACCATGGGATTAACAACCTGATTTGGGTATGGACAACCGATGCATCGGCTGATGCTGTAAATTGGTATCCCGGTGATGATTATGTAGATATATTGGGCATGGATATTTATCCGGGTGAAAATCAACATGGCTCTCAATACATTTCGTTTATAAAAGTAAAGGAACTATTCGGTGGGAAAAAACTTATTACCCTTAGTGAGTGCGGTTCAATTCCTGATCCGGCATTGATGAAAGAATACGGAGACACATGGTCGTGGTTCATGCCCTGGAATGGTGGTTTTACTGAATCTGCCTCACACAACGGCGCTGCCTGGTGGGAAAAATTATTCAGTTACGACTATGTGGTGACACGGGATAAAATGCCAGATTTAAAATAGCCAGTCCCCTCTATAATCGGGAGGGGGAACCAAAAAAATGTAAAAATCACAAATAGTAAGAATATGAACAAGATGCTTTCAGGACTAAAAACAAATAAGGGCTTAGGGCTTGTAATCCTTTTCTTTTTTCTGGCGTTACGATTCCAGGCTCAAGCTACTTTTAACCGGGGTGTGAACCTGACCGGCTGGTTCCAGACTTCGGGTGCTACTCAAATCCAATTTACAAAATACACAAAGAGGGATTTCCAGAATATCAAGAGCTTGGGTTGTGATGTGGTAAGGTTGCCAATCAACCTGTTCTACATGACCAATGGCGCCCCCAATTACACGATAGACCCATTGTTGTATGACTTCCTTGACAATGCGGTAGACTGGGCGGAGGAACTTAACCTGTACCTTATCCTCGACAACCACACAACGGATGATTTGGCCAGCAAAAATGCCAACCTGGAAACCGCCCTTCTCAAAGTTTGGTCGCAGATGGCCGCCCATTACAAAGACCGTTCAAACTACATCCTTTACGAAGTATTGAATGAACCGAATGGTACCATAACGACAGCTACCTGGGGCGGATTGCAGCAAAAGGCCATAAACACCATCCGGGCTGTCGACACCAAGCATACAATCGTGGTTGGGGCGGCGGGATTCAACACTTACAACGAGCTTGCTGCATTGCCGGCATATTCCGATACAAATCTGATTTACACTTTCCATTTCTACGATCCCTTCATGTTCACGCATCAGGGTACAACATGGACAACACCTTCCATGGCTCCTTTGGCAAACGTGCCTTTCCCTTACAACGCCAGCACCATGCCCGCCACACCTTCCTCGCTGGTTGGCACCTGGGTAGGCTCCGCATTGGCAAACTATAAAAACGATGGGACATTGGCTAAAGTAAAGTCCCTGATTGATATTGCCGCCACATTCAAAACCAACAGGAACGTGAAAGTTTACTGCGGGGAATTCGGCGCATACATCCACAACTGCCCCGATGCAGACCGGACATATTGGTATGGCGAAGTACGGAAATACCTCGAACAAATGGGGATTCCGTGGACAACCTGGGATTACCAGGGAAGTTTTGGGCTGTTCACAAAAGGTTCGTCCGAAATGTTCGATTACAATTTGAATATCCCGTTGGTGACAGCACTCGGCCTCACTGCCCCGCCCCAGAAAACCTATACCCTGAGACCCGATTCGGTGGGATTCCCGGTTTATACCGATTATATTGGCGGGCAAACACTCGAGTCAAGCACCGCAAGCGGGGCTGTGATTAATTTCTATTCGAACGCCTTGCCGAACAACGGTAAATATTGCTTGGCCTGGAGTGGCGCGGCCCAGTATGGAACGGTTGGATTCAATTTTTCGCCCGACAAGGATTTGTCAAAGTTAAAATCACAAAATTATGCATTAAGCTTGTTGGTAAGGGGAAACTCGCCCGGTGCTAAATTCGATTTGCGGTTTACGGACACCAAGGTCTCGGCAGCCGACCACCCTTGGCGCATGAACTTTACCATGGACGAAACTACTGCCAAGTGGGACGGTAAATGGCACAAAGTGTACATCCCGCTGTCGCAGTTCAGGGAGGGAGGCGCATGGGACGGCTCGTGGTACAATGCAAGCGGGTTGTTCGACTGGAAAGCGATTGACCGTTTTGATGTGGTGGCCGAACAAACTTCGCAGGCCGGGAAAGCTTTTTGGTTCGACAACATACAAATAGTGAATCAGGATACGGCACAAGTCTACGAAAACGCAACTTTTACTGATGTAAGGGATGTGTATTCCGATGAAAATACCGTTCGGGTATTCCCAAATCCGGTTTTCGACCAAGCAACTATAAATTATGCATTGTCCGCCGCCGGATATGTCGATATTAGCTTGTATAACCTATCCGGGCAAAAAGTCGAGTCGGTCGTGAATGCCTTTCAAACAGCCGGCAAATTCGCCCAACAATGGACTAGAAATCCCCGCATAAAACAAGGGGTATACATCTGTCGGGTCACAATTTCCGGTAAAGAATCTCAGTCTAAAATAATCCTCTTATAAATATTTCCAAAACAATTTTACAATGAAAAAATTTCTTATCCCATTATTCTTGTGTCTGGCAATTAGCGTTTCTGCCCAATGGGGGTTCCGTTTGCCATCGATAATCAGCAACCACGCTGTTTTACAGCAGTCGGCCGATGTGAAACTCTGGGGTTGGGCGCAAAGTGGCAACACGGTGAAGGTTATTGGCAGCTGGAATGCCGCCGATACGGTAAAGGCAGAACCCCGCAAGGACTGGACATGGGAAACAACCATTAAGACTCCCAAGGCAGGTGGCCCTTACACCATCACGTTTATCAGCAGCACGCAAAAAGTAGTGCTTGAAGATATACTGGTGGGCGAAGTGTGGCTGTGCTCCGGCCAGTCGAACATGGAATATGCCTTCAACTGGGAATCGAAACCACTTGATGTGGGCGATGAAGTGGCTAAATCGGCCAACAGGGAGTTGCGCTTTTTCCAATTGAAACACACCTATAACATTTATCCCAGAGATGATTCGGATGGCGAATGGAAAGTAAGTTCTCCGGAAAATACGCCTTCGATGAGTGTGGCGGGTTATTTTTTCGGGAAAGCAATCAACCAAAAGCTGAATGTTCCCGTTGGCCTGGTTGCTTCGTACTGGGGTGGCACCAACGTGCAATCGTGGATACCCGGTGCGGCGTTGCAGCAAAGTGCCGAACTGAAAAAACTGGCCGAAGACACCAAACCCGTAAACTGGGCCCCCACTGAGTCTTCGGTCATTTACAATTCGATGATAAACCCGTTGACCAAGTACAAGATTGCCGGTGCTATCTGGTATCAGGGCGAAGGCAATACCGGCGAACCCCAGAATTACGGCAAATTATTCGAAAGCCTTATCACTGGCTGGAGGAAAGCTTTTGATAATGATTTCCCGTTCTATTTTGTGCAAATTGCGCCATGGAACGGATATGCGAAAAACAGTGCGGCCTACCTGCGCGAGCAACAGGAATCGGCGCTCCGTTTGCCCAAAACGGGTATGGTTTCGGTGGGCGATTTGGTGGACAATATCAAGGATATTCACCCCCGCATAAAAAAAGAAGTAGGTATGCGGTTGGTGAATATGGCATTGCGCGAACATTATGGACTGAAGGATATCAATCCGTATTCACCTCATTTCAAAAGTTTTAGCATTAAAAAAGATAAAATCAATATCGGCTTTGTTACAACGGGGAAACTGGCCTGCAAGGCAAAAACGCCCGCCAACTTCCAGGTAGCAGGTGAAGACAATCAGTTTTACAATGCCGAGGCCAAACTGGAAAAAGACGGTACAATAACCGTATCGTGCAAGGAGGTGAAGGCACCGCTAAACGTGCGCTACTGCTTCACCAACGATGCCATGCCCGACTTGTTAGATGTGAATGGGCTGCCCTTGTTGCCTTTCAGAACGGATAAGGTGGAGTATAAGCCGTAAGAAACCCTAGCCCCTGAAGGACAAGGACACACAACTCTCAACGGATAATCAATGAAATTCAAATATTCAATAAGGAACGAAGCAATTCTGAAAGCCCCTTTAGGGGTTTGGGGTCTCTTTTTCTTTTTGCTTTTGTCAATGGGTGGATTTTCAACTTCGCATGCACCGGTAAAAGGAATCGGGGGTGAGGTAATAAGGATGCAGGACGGTCAGTTTGTGCAGGACGGAAAACCATATTATTACCTTGGCACCAACTTTTGGTATGGTGCAATCCTGGGCAGCAAAGGAGAAGGTGGAAACCGCGAACGCTTGCTGCGCGAGCTGGACTTTATGAAGGCTCACGGCATCGATAATTTGCGGGTGCTGATAGGAGCCGACGGCGAGAATGGAGTGCCTTCGAAAGTGGAACCTACTTTGCAGGAAAGGCCTGGTGTGTACAACGATACGATTTTCGATGGACTGGATTTCCTGCTTTCGGAAATGGGCAAGCGGCACATGAAAGCGGTATTGTTCTTTACCAACTCGTGGGAATGGTCGGGCGGTTACAGCCAGTACCTCAACTGGGTGGGCATGGGTAAAAACCCGGTCCCGTCGGTGGATGGCTGGCCAGCTTACATGGATTATGTGAAGCAATATGCGGGAAACAAAGGCTGTGAAGAACTTCTGAAGAACCATATCCATAAAGTGATGACACGCACCAACCGTTACACGGGCTTGAAGTACACCGACGATCCGGCTATCTTCTCGTGGCAAATCGGCAACGAACCGCGTGCTTTCTCCAACGAAAACAAGCTGCTGTTTGCTGCCTGGCTGAAGGATATTTCGGCTTATATCAAGTCGCTGGATAAAAACCACCTGCTGACCATTGGGTCGGAGGGCTCGTGGGGCTGCGAAAACGACCTGGATTTGTTTGAACAGATTCATGCGGATAAAAATATCGACTACCTCACCATGCATATCTGGCCTAAAAACTGGGGCTGGCTGGATGTGAAGAATATGCAGGGAACGCTGCAAAACAGCATGGATAAAACAGCGGAATATATGCAGCAACACATTGACGTTGCACGCCGACTGAATAAACCGGTGGTGGTGGAAGAGTTTGGCTTTCCGCGCGACCACCACCAGTACAATGCCACCGATGGAACTTCGTTGCGCGACCAGTATTATGTTTCGGTTTTCGCGAAAGTGCTTGAATCCTCGGCAAAAGGCGATGTGTTGGCCGGATGCAACTGCTGGGCGTGGGGCGGACAGGCGCGGCCCAATGGAAAACATGTTTTCTGGCAAAAAGGCGACGAATATTTGGGTGACCCGGCGCAGGAAGAACAGGGACTGAACTCGGTGTTCGATACCGATGCCACTGTTTCGTTGATAAAGTACTTTGCCGATAGAATTCAACAAAAAAAATCGCTGGTGGACAAGGATGCAACACCTGCAACCCAGGCCTTGTACCGCAACATGGAAGCCTCGATGCAAAAAGGCATTATGATTGGGCATCAGGACGACCTTGCCTACGGGCATAGCTGGTATGCGAAACCGGGGGCTTCGGATGTAAAAGCTGTTGCGGGCGATTATCCGGCAGTAACCGGGTGGGAACTGGGACAAGTAGAAACGGGGGCGGACCGCAACTTGGACTCCGTCTACTTCAGCGACATGAAACGCTATATCCGCCAGGTGTATGAACGGGGAGGTATTAACACTGTAAGTTGGCATGCAGGCAATATCGCAACCGGAAAAACAGCCTGGGATTGCGGGCAGGATTCGGTGGTGCGCAGCCTATTGCCCGACGGCAGCAATCATCAAAGGTTCTTGAAATACCTCGACCGTGTGGCTGCTTTTTTTATGGATTTGAAAGATAAAAACGGTGAGCTGATTCCTGTTATTTTCCGCATGTATCACGAGCATACAGGAAGCTGGTTTTGGTGGGGCACCAAACAGTGTACAGCCACCGAATACAATGAGCTATACCGAATGACCGTGCAGTACCTCCGCGATCTGAAAGGTGTCCATAACTTGCTGTATGCCTTTTCGCCAGCCGATATTGCCACCGAAGCGGATTTCCTCTCGCGCTACCCCGGCGATGCATGGGTGGACATTATCGGGTTCGACACCTATGCTTACGGCACCGGGCAAAAGGACATTGGCAACTATAAAACAAAGATTAACAACGGTTTGTCGGTAGTCACGAAATATGCCGGGAAAGCCGGGAAAATACCGGTCCTTTCGGAAACGGGAATGGAAGGTGTCAAGCTAAAGAATTACTTTACACAAGTACTTCTACCCGTGATACAGAACTACAAGTTCAGTTATGTGCTTTTCTGGCGCAATGCATTTGATAAACCCGAACATTTTTATGTACCCTATCCGGGGCACGAATCGGCTGCCGATTTTGTGAAAATGGCGAATACCAAGGGGGTTCTCCTAAACAAGGAGATAATCCCCATGTACAATAATCCCCGGGAGTAAAAAAATATCACATTAAATAAGTATGGTTAAATGAAATTTAAACTGTTTTTCCTGGCGCAACTAATTGTTACACAGTTTGTGTTGTTGCAAGCAAATCCCCGCGAGCACCAGCTGATGGATGCTGGATGGAGGTTTTCGTTGGGACATGCCGCCGATTTTGCAAAGGATTTCGAGGCATCAACCGGCTATTTTACCTATTACGCCAAAGCCGGTTATGGAAACGGGGCTGCTTCGTCGTCATTTAACGACAGCACCTGGCGCGAAGTGGATCTGCCTCACGATTGGGCGGTGGAATTGCCTTTCTCCAGCTCGGCCAGCCATAGCCACGGCTACAAAACCATTGGTTGGAAATATCCCGAGACTTCGGTGGGTTGGTACCGGAAAAAGTTTCATGTGCCTGCCAGCGATTTTGGACGAAAAATAAGCATCCAGTTCGATGGCGTTCAACGTAACTCAATGGTTTGGGTCAACGGTTTTTATGTCGGCCACGAGCCAAGCGGGTATGCCAGTTCAACCTACGACATAACTGACTACTTGAATTATGGTGGCGAAAACACAGTAGCCGTTCGCGTGGATGCAAGCATTGAAGAAGGTTGGTACTACGAAGGAGCGGGCATTTACCGCCACGTGTGGCTCAACAAAACCGACCGTCTGCACGTGGCCCAATATGGGGTCTTTGTTAGTTCGGAGCTGGAAGGCGATAATGCCGAACTAACCGTTCGAACCAAGGTAGAAAATCAATATGCCCAATTGAAGGATTTCAGCATAGAACAAACCTTGCTGGATGCGGCTAACCAGCCGGTAGTATCGAAAAAACTGGAAAATATTAGCCTGAATGGCAATCTTGAAAATACTTATTATCAAAAAATCGCGCTGGAGAAGCCAACGCTTTGGTCGCTTGAGGATCCATATCTGTACAAGCTGAAAACGTCCATTCTTGCCGGAGGGCAGGTAGTCGATAGCTATACTACCAACGTGGGTGTTCGCACGGTGCGTTTTGATCCCGGTCAGGGTTTTTTCCTGAATGGGAAAAATGTAAAAATATTGGGTACAAACAACCACCAGGACCATGCCGGGGTGGGTACAGCCATCCCCGATGCGTTGCAGGAGTTCCGGGTTAAAAAGCTCAAGGAAATGGGCGGCAACGCCATCCGCACATCGCACAATCCGCCTACACCCGAGTTGCTCGATGCTTGCGACCGGCTGGGAATGCTGGTGTTGGACGAAAACCGCCTGATGGGTATCAACAAAGAGCATTTTGAATTGATGGAACGCTTCATGGTGCGCGACCGCAACCATCCCTCGGTCGTTCTTTGGTCGGTAGGAAACGAAGAGTGGGCTATCGAAGGCAACGAAAAAGGAGCGCGCATTACCAAAACCATGCAGGAATTCGCCCAGAAACTGGATTCATCGCGGGCATTCACAGTGGCTGTTTCGGGCGGGTGGGAAAACGGAAGCGGGAAAACAACGCAGGTGATGGGCTACAACTACATTGTGCAGGGCAATATCGATGAGCATCATAAGAATTTCCCCTGGCAAAGTGGCATCGGAACAGAGGAGAGCAACACCATTGGTACGCGTGGAGTGTATGTGGATGATAAAGAAAATGGCCGAATGGCCGCATCGAACCGTATGCCCGAAGATGTGGGAACCGAATCGGGTTGGAAATTTTATGCCGCACGGCCATTCCTGTCGGGTTTGTTTTACTGGACAGGTTTCGACTATCGAGGAGAAGCCAATCCATTGGTTTGGCCGGCTGTAAATTCACAGTTCGGGCTGGTTGACTTGTGCGGGTTCCCCAAAGACATTTTTTACTACCTGAAATCCTGGTGGGGAAAAGAACCGGTGATGCATATTATGCCGCATTGGAACTGGAAAGGAAGTGAAGGCAAACCCATTAAGGTGACCATATACAGCAATGCCGAAGAGGTGGAGTTATTCTTAAACGGCAAATCGCAGGGCAAAAAAGCAATGGAAAAGAACGGCCATTTGGAATGGGAAGTAGCGTACAAACCGGGGGCTTTGTTAGCAAAAGGATTTGTAAAAGGGGAATTATGGGCAACAGGACTGGTTGCAACCACCGATGAACCATCGAAAGTAGTACTTGCACCCGATAAAACGGAACTGAATGCCGGCAGTGTTGATGTAGCCGTAATAACCGTTCGGATAAACGACAAGAAAAACAGGTTGGTACCCACCGCTAGCAACGAAGTGGCATTTACCCTCAATGGGCCGGGCAAGATAATCGGTGTGGGTAATGGCGACCCTGCTTCGCACGAGCCGGAACAATTTCTTGGCGCCGCACAATGGAAACTAAAAGTATTCAACGGATTAGCACAAATTATTGTCAAAACAACCGGGCAGCCCGGCGAAATAACGCTCACAGCAAATTCGTTTGGATTGGCACCGGCAACACTCATTTTAAAATCGAAAAATCATGACTGAGTTTGATAAGGCTTTGAACACCCTCAAAGCAACACACGAGGAATTCCTGAGTAGGAAGAACGGCAATGAACCAAATGGGAATGGTATCTTTACTCGTTTTGAAAATCCCATTCTGACGGCAAGACATGCCCCCCTGCATTGGCGTTACGATTTCAATCCGAAAACCAACCCGTATTTAATGGAACGGATAGGAATCAATGCAACCCTCAATTCGGGGGCTATCAAATGGAACGGGAAATACATATTGGTGGTGCGGGTGGAAGGCAACGACCGCAAATCGTTTTTTGCCATCGCCGAGAGTCCGAATGGTATGGATAATTTCCGCTTCTGGGACGAACCCATCACGATACCTGAAACCGACGAACCGGATACCAACGTGTACGACATGCGCCTCACAGCCCACGAAGATGGTTGGATTTATGGGTTGTTTTGTAGCGAACGTAAAGACCCGAACGCTGCTCCCGGCGATTTGTCGTCGGCCGTAGCCGCTGCTGGAATTGTGCGTACCAAAGATTTAGTGAATTGGGAACGCCTGCCCAACCTGAAAACCAAAAGCCAGCAACGCAATGTGGTGCTCCATCCCGAGTTTGTGGGTGGCAAATATGCCCTGTATACCCGCCCGCAGGATGGATTTATCGATACCGGAAGCGGCGGCGGCATTGGCTGGGCATTGGTCGATGATATGGCCAACGCCGAAGTGAAGGAAGAGAAAATCATTAACCAACGTTATTACCACACCATCAAGGAGGTGAAGAATGGTGAAGGTCCACACCCGATCAAAACCGAGAAGGGCTGGCTGCATTTGGCACACGGGGTACGTAGTTGTGCGGCCGGACTGCGTTATGTGTTGTATCTTTACCTCACCGATTTGCAGGACCCGACTAAGCTGCTTGCCGAACCTGCGGGGCATTTTATGGCTCCCGAAGGGGAAGAACGCGTGGGCGATGTGTCGAACGTGTTGTTCTCCAATGGTTGGATTGCCGACGGGGATGGTACGGTATTTATCTATTATGCTTCGTCCGATACCCGTATGCACGTGGCTACTTCAACAGTAGACAAGTTGCTGGATTACGTGCTGAATACGCCTGCCGATGGGTACCGTTCGGCTACATCGGTAGAAACAATCAAAGCATTGATAGACAGAAATAAGGCGATTAAATAATCTGCCACTAACCCCATGGAAGGGGGATTTTAAGAGTTTTTACTGTAATTATATCATACAAAACCAACCTGATCCCACCTTTTGGGGTAGGGATAAGACACATATACATTATGAATTTCACAAGGAAAATTGCATTTTCTCTCATGTTTTTAGCCGGAATAGGTTCGGTAAATGCCCAAAAGTTCGAAGGCCTGGCACAAACACCGCCCATGGGCTGGAACAGTTGGAATAAGTTTGCATGCAACGTGAGCGAGCAGCTCATTAAGGAAACGGCCGATGCCCTGGTTTCATCCGGCATGAGAGATGCCGGATATGAATATGTGGTCATTGACGATTGCTGGCAGGTAAGCCGCGATTCGCTGGGCTTTATCGTTGCCGACCCGCAACGCTTCCCTTCCGGGATTAAGGCGCTTGCCGATTATATCCATTCCAAAGGGTTGAAATTCGGGATTTATTCCTGCGCCGGAGCCCAAACCTGCGGTGGTCGGCCTGCAAGCCGTGGACACGAATACCAAGATGCCTTGACTTATGCCAAATGGGGCGTGGATTACCTGAAATACGACTGGTGCTACACCGAGAACATCAGCGCCAAAGGGGCTTACGAAACCATGAGCATGGCCTTGAAAGAAGCCGGCCGCCCGGTAGTGTTCGGCCTGTGCGAATGGGGCGACAACAAGCCCTGGCTGTGGGCTGGGAAGGTGGGCCACCTCTGGCGCACTACCGGCGATATTTACAACTGTTTCGATTGTGTGGAAGACCACGGAAACTGGAAATCGTGGGGCGTGATGCAAATTATTGATAAACAAGAAGGCTTGCGGAAATATGCCGGTCCCGGACATTGGAACGACCCCGACATGCTGGAAGTGGGTAACGGAATGCCCGTGAACGAGGAACGTGCGCATTTCACCATGTGGGCCATGCTGGCAGCCCCACTGATTGCCGGAAACGACCTGCGCAACATGACAAAAGAAACCTTGGGCGTGCTGACAAACAGGGATGTGATTGAAATCAACCAGGATCCACAGGGGATCCAGGGCTTTAAATATGCGGCTGCCGACAGTGTGGAAACCTGGCTTAAGCCGTTGAAAAACGACGAATGGGCGTTGGTTTTTCTCAACCGCGGTAAATTGCCCAAAACGGTTACGCAGGATTGGAAATCATTTTCGGTAACCGATGATTTTTCCGAACGGAAACTTGACACAAGCGGGAAGGAAGTCTTTCAGCTCACCGACTTGTGGTTGAAAAAAAGGCTTGGGGATACCCGCAAAACATTGGTCGCCGTAGTTCCGGCCCACGATGTGTTGTGCTTGAAGATCCATAGAAAACCAACTAAGATATAGAAGCCCTTTGTGGCGGAATACCCCAGGCTTGCTTTTTTACCGGCTTTAAATCAATTACCATAAATCACAAAAGGAAATGATTGTTGAAAAAATCAAATTGAAAGAAAAAATCGGATACGGTTTTGGCGATGCTGCATCTTCCATGTTCTGGAAGATATTCGGGATGTATTCCCTGTTCTTTTACACCGATGTGTTCGGGATAACCGCAGCCGCAGCCGGAACCATGTTTCTTGTGGCCCGGCTGTGGGATTCGTTCTTCGACCTGTTCGTTGGAATCATCAGCGACCGCACCAAAAGCCGCTACGGGAAATACCGTCCGTTCCTGCTGTGGTTTGCTATCCCGTTTGCCGTAACGGGTGCCATCACCTTCTTCTCGCCCGGTTTTGGACAGACTGCAAAACTGGTTTACGCCTACATCACCTATTCGCTGATGATGATTGTGTACTCGCTCATCAACGTGCCTTATGCCTCGTTGCTCGGCGCTATCTCCCCGAACCCGGCGGAGCGGAATTCGCTGTCGTCTTACCGCATGTCGTTTGCGTTTATCGGAAGCTTTGTCACATTCATGCTGCTGCAACCTTTGATTGACTTCTTTGCCAAGAATTTTGGAGGTGCCGGAATTATCCATACTCCCCAAGATGCCGTTTCCACAGTAAGCACTTCGCCCATAGGCTGGGTTATGGGGGTAGGGTCCGTTGGTGTTATTTGTGTCGTTTTGTTTTTGTTGTGCTTTAGTTGGACCAAAGAAAGGGTGCAACAGATTGAGAGCGAGGAAAATGTTTCGGTGAAGCAGGATTTGAAAAACCTGCTCCGAAACACGCCGTGGTGGATCTTGGTAGGAACCGGATTGGCAGCCTTGCTTTTCAACGCCATCCGCGACAGTGTGGCCATTTACTTCTTCCGCGATTATGTAAAGCTAAACTATAAAATGCCCGGTACTGGGTGGGACATGACCACCATTTACTTCCTTGTCGGCCAGGCTGCCAACCTGGTGGGCGTTATGGCGGCGCCTTCTATTTCTGCCCGGTATGGGAAAAAAAGGACCTATATGATTGCCATTCTCATGGCCGGGGCGTTGAGTACAGGCTTTTATTTCATCCCGAATGACATCGTTGCCATCCTGGTTTTCCAGTTCATGATTTCCATATTTGCCGGATATGTGCTGCCGCTGTTGTGGTCCATGTTCGCCGACATTGTGGATCACCAGGAATTGCTGACCGGACGTCGTGCCACCGGGTTGATTTTTTCTTCCTCGTCCATGTCGCAAAAACTGGGCTGGGCGTTGGGTTCGGCCATGAGCGGTTGGATCCTGGCCATTTTCAACTATGTGCCCGATGCTTTGCAGCAAAGCCGCCAAACCATTTCCGGGGAGCATGTCATGATTAGCTTAATGCCTGCCGTGTGTAGTATCCTGGCTTTTGTAGGCATGTTGTTCTACCCGCTTTCCGACAAAAAAGTGAAGGAAATCTCGGAACAACTGAACATGAAAAGGAATAATGATAAATCTCAATAATTGGTTTCCCTTGGTGTTGGTTTTTATTTAATCAGGTTTTAAGGATTGTGTTGTTTTCAATACGGGGCAGTTTTTTACTATTTTCTGCCCCGTATTTCCCTTTCGGCTAATTTAATATTTTAAAAACATGTCTAATCTGAATAATGACCTAATGAAAAAAACGTTATTGCTTCCATTCTTTTTATTCCCTGCTCTTGCAGGAGTGGCATTTGCCGGAAATCAAAATCCGCTGGACAAACCAGATGAAAGGGCATCAAGGCTTCTTGCGCAACTGACGCTCCCCGAGAAAGTGGCTCAACTGAAAAACTGCTCGTACGATGTGATCAAAGGCTTTGTAGATGAAAAAGGCAATGTGAACACCGACAGTTTGAAGAAATATTTCCCTTGTGGCGTTGGTGAAATTGGTATAGGCTGGGGAATTGAACCAACCATGTACGTTGAAATTGCCAACAACCTCCGCAGGTACAACAAAAGCCTGCGTGTCAACATCCCACCGCTATTTATAGGCGAAGGCTTACACGGATTCATGGCCAATGGCGCTACTGTTTTCCCGCAAGCCATCGCGCTGGGTTGCGCGTGGGATACCGATTTGCTGGAACGCGTTTTTACTGCCACAGCCCTCGAATCGTCGGCCCGGGGAGTGAAACAACTTTTTTCTCCGGTACTCGACCTGGCACGCGAACCGCGTTTCGGACGCACCGAGGAGATGTACAGCGAGGATGCCTATCTGGCTTCGTTATGCGGGCAGGCTGCCGTTTGGGGTTTCCAAGGTCGCGGTGGCCAGCCAGATGCTAACCATGTGGCAGCTACCTTGAAGCATTTTGTGGGTCATGGCCAGCCCGAGGGCGGCCGCAATGTGGCTCCGGTCAATATTTCGAAATACGATTTGATGAACAGCCATATGCTCCCGTTCGAGAAATGTGTCCAGGCTGGCGCCATCAGTGTTATGCCTTCGTACAACGAAATGAATGGCCAGCCAAACCATGCCAGCAAGTGGCTGCTGAAGGATGTGTTGCGCGGTAAGCTAGGCTTCAAGGGGCTGCTAACTTCCGACCAGGATGCCCTTCGCGAAATGTACAAAACCCACAGGATAGTTCCGACTTTGGCCGATGCGGCTAAAATTGGAATCGAGAATGGCATTGCTGTCGATTTGCGGTATACCGTTGGGGCGTATGACGAGCTCGAAAAGCTGGTGGAATCCGGTGCTGTCAGCGAAAAATTGCTGGATGAAGCTGTATTGAAAGTACTTGCGCTCAAATACCAGCTTGGACTTTTCGATATGAAAGAAATCAGCGGGAAAGAGATGTTGAAGGTTACCAACAATGCAGCCCATAAAGCGTTGGCGCTCGAAGCTGCGCATAAATCCCTGGTCATGTTGAAGAACGAAGCCGACATGCTTCCGCTCGATTCTACAAAACTTGGAACCGTTGCTGTTATCGGGCCATTGGCCAAAGGCGTTCATTTTGGTGGCTACACGGCCGAACCCCGCAAGGGAACCGATGTGCTGGATGGAATCGCCAACTTTGCCAAGGGGCGTTTCCAGGTAGTTTATGCCGAAGGATGCAAGTTGGCTTTGGAAGAAAGTTCGTTCTGGCAAAACGGCACACAAACGCCCAACAATGCCGAGAATGAAGTTGTGCTGATAAAGCAGGCCATTGAAACCGCTGCGAAAAGCGATGTGGTGGTATTGGCATTGGGCGAAACCGAGTCGTTTGGCCGCGAAGCCTGGAGCGACGAACATACCGGCGACCGTGAAAGCCTGGACTTGCTGGGCAACCAGAATAAATTGGTTGAAGCGGTTCTCCAAACCGGAAAGCCTGTGGTGGTGCTTATGTTTGGCGGTCGGCCGCTGACTTTCAACTTTGTTGCCCAAAATG
>DATGXD010000308.1:0-34311 GCA_035299105.1 Paludibacter sp.
CAAAAAGGCAGGAGAGAAATAGCTTTATCGGAGAGCCGATTTTGCTTTCGAGCAATGATTTTCTGTAGAAAACGAAAATCAATTTCGATTTAATCGTCACCCGATTGTTTGAAATCGCTTTTTTTACCTTGCTTATAACGACCGAGGCTATGGGCATTTGGCGGTTTGCGGGAGCATTCGCTGTCGTGGAACGAAAAAGTGAATGCGGGAGCAAAACTGCCGGAATGCACGTCAGCCAGCCAATGAACATAGGCGTGTGTTAGGTTCTCGTTCATTTTTCTTCGTAATAATGTTTTAGTCGTTTCCTTTCTCGTTGTTACTCCAGTTTCAAACTTTCTCGCAGTTGTCAGAAAGTAACTCGCAGTTCGTTCAAACGTTAATGCAGTTCATTCATACGTTAATGCGGAAGGCTTATTCCTTTTCGCAGTACGTTCATACGTTAATGCAGTCGCTTTATACGTTAATGCGGAACGCTATTTCATCTTTTATCATCGTTCATACGTTAATGACGGAGGTTTATATGTTAATGCGGGTCGTTATATGTTAACTGCCGGAGACTATTACAACTTATACGGTCGTTATTTCTCTTTTTACAGAGGTTATATGTTAATCACCCAATCCTTATTTCTTTTCTACTAAGACTAAAAATCTTTTATAGTTGTCAAATATAAAACTTCTCTTGCTTATTTGCAAAATTAAGTTGAGTAAAATGACAAATACGAATGAAATTTTAAACTTACAGTTCATTGTTTTTTTATTTCTAAGTGCTTCAATACTCCTAAATGAGCTAAAAAAACAATGTACTGTGACCGCTCTGCCTATTATCAAAAAGCTATAAAAGCCACTGCAAGACATTTGAAAATAAACTCGAACTTGCTGTGGCTTTTTTTGCTTTTTGGGCGATTAGTATTTTTCACATGAATAAAAGCAGTAAATATAATTTCGGCTGACTTTCAAATTTGAAAAGTCAGCCGAAAAATTTAATCACTTCGATTTTGGGCTTGGAGGATTATTTCCTCTTCCAGGTCCCGAAGGGTTGCCTGTTTTACTTGGACCGTTTGGCGGACTTGTTGTTCCTTTTTCCATAATTCTAATTTATTGTATAATATTAAATTCCAAAATACTCAATGAGGCTGTATATGTCATAGGGTCAGAATGTGTAGAAATCTGATCTGCATAATATGTAATTGAATACGTTCCTGCTCCTAACCAAATTGGAGAAGTTGAAAACTGTGGACGCTGCATTGTATTAGAATAATTAGATTCTCCTTGCATTATAATTTGTTTATCTACAAGTAAAGTCAACCCATCAGTTCCAAGATTTGTTGCAGTAGTGAGAGAAGATGTTATAAATTTATACAATGAATATATAGAACCAGATTCAACTTTCCAAATTTTACTTGCAGGAACAGTAATCGTGGCAATTGTTCTTACATCACTTGAAGAAAGTCCAGTACTTAATGTGCCGTTATATGTAAGGTGTTTAACCTGATTAAACTGCATGTTTCCTTGTGCATTCATTGAGATTGCGAGAAATAAAATAACTCCTGATAAAAATAATTTTTTCATTTTCTTTTGATTTTTAAATTAGAAACCTGTTGATGTATAAATTAATGTTGTCGCATTTGATGCTTCTGCGCTCTTGTTTGAAAATAATGCATAAGGAACACTCAGCAATTGACTTGTTCCGGTAATTGCGTAGCTCGTTCCTCCGGCTGGGTCAGTTTCAGTTTTAATAAAATAAGTTCCGCTAGCCCAATTTATTGTAGAAAAAACTCCTGAAACTACAGTTCCTCCACCAATTTCAACACTTACTAACCCATTTGCATTTGTGGTCGGAGTTTGAGTTTCAACATATACAGCTGTACCTGAAACAGAACCTTGCAAAATGCTAATTTTCATTGCAATTGCTTTGCTTGTGACAAGTGCATTACTACTGTTTCGAATAATAGCTTGATAGCTCATTTTTTGAGGTGCTTGAGCAAAAACACCAACAGCCAACAATGCTGTTATTAAAGTCAATAAAGATTTTTTCATACACATTAATTTTTTATGATTTTAAATGATTTGATTTCTTTTTTATTCTCGCTAATTTTCAAAAAATAAACTCCTGAGTTTAAACTTGTCATAGTAAACTTGGTTTCAAGTTCAGTAATTGCTTTTACAATCAACGTTTTTCCATTTAAGTCGTACATGGTTGCAATCAAATGATTCTGTTGTTGGCTCTCAATTTTCAATGACAGATAATCTTTTGTCGGATTAGGATAGGCGGTACAGATTAAGTTGATTGAGGTTTCATCAAGCCCTGAAATAATAATGATTTCATAAGGTTGTTGAATCCCTTGAGTCACAGAACCACTTAATCCAGTATTTGTTTCTGTAACCATTTGACCAACTGTGTAACATGCAGTTCCACCAGTTCCGGATGCATTACCAACAGAAGATGGTAAAACACTCTGTGCAATTAACCCTAAAGGCACAAAAAACAACAAAAGTGTTGTTTTTAATCTTGATTTTTTGTTTAGCATATGATTAAAAGTTTGATAAATATTTTGTGGGTTATTTCTTCACTTACGGGCACAAAAAAGGCGTGGAACTCACCTTACTACTCCCGAGGTCGTAGGAGACCTGTACGAAAATAAGTTAAGCCCACGCCATTCGGCGTGAGCATTTACTAACCTATTTATTCGTACACTCTTCTTGAAATTTCCTACGTTTCGGGAGCTGAATAGTAGCTAATGCTGCTGCAAATATGTAATGCAATTGTCGCTACAATTGACGAATTTTTTCTTTGAGTTGCAAAGATATAATTTTGTTCTGAGATTTCACATTCAGAAGAAAGCTAAATAAAAAATATTATTCAGTTTTCTGTTCTTTTTTTGAGTCTATAATTCTGGTAAATACATATCGCTACCTAATAACGTCGATTCTGTTTCTTTTTTTTGAATGGAACCTAACACACATATATGTGAACCCCAAGTTGTGTATGTGAACCCGGGGTAGACATACATCGCATTTATGTTCCAAGCTGTTTGTTGTAAGGCCTTGTTTTCCAGTGGTGTGGAAAACCCGTGCTTTTCAGCCGGGGTTCCCATACACAACTTTTGGTTTCCCGGTGTGGTTGTGTTGGCTTTTTGGATAATTAGGAATCCAAAGGTAGGGAATTATTTTAAAACCGTATGTATTTTATAAAAAATTTATTTTGGAAAACCGGTTTTTTATCGGGGGGCGCAACGGGGTTGAGGGGGAGGTGCGGACGGAAATCCGCTTGTCTGCGCTTGGGTCAGGCAGGCGCAAAGGGAGCGAAGAATGCAAAGGAAACCATCCCGCAGTGGGGCTTCAACCGTCTTTCCTGAACTTTCGGTCCGGATTGTTGTTTTTTTATTCAACGGAAACCAACCCTGCCTTGGCAAAGGGGAAATGTCTAAATCCATGTGGTGGAGATGTGTTTCAACAGGGATTTTTTATGGGAATAGATTGAGTCGGAACAAATTAACAGCTTGTTGTCCATGTCCAGAAAAACTTTTCCGCTTTCACTGCTCGTATTGTTTTTCATGGCTCCCGGCATAAGCGGACAGGTTGTGCGCTTGTCGCTGGCTGATGCCACAAGCAGGGCGTTGCAGAAAAATACCGCTATCCTGAATTCTCAACTGGATATCAAAATCAGCAAGAAAAAGGTTTGGGAAACCATTGCGCAGGGTTTGCCGCATGTGGATGCAAAATCGGCCTACCAGCACCTCTTCAGCGTGCCAACCATCAGCTTACCCGGCACGCGACTTTCCGACACATACATTCCGGTTGACCCGTCGACCGGTGCGGGAACAATCAGCCAGTTGCAGTTAAGCACCGGTGAATATATTTACCTCAACAACGTGATCGGGCCGGCCATTCCGCTTGGGGTGAAGGATAATATTTCGGCTGACATCACGGTGTCGCAACTGGTTTTCAACGGGTCGTTTTTCGTGGGCTTAATGGCTACGAAAGTATACTCGGAACTCACCCTGCACAACGTTGAAAAAACAAGGCTCGATGTGCTCGAAACGGTGGCTAATACCTATCGCATGTTGCAAATGGCCGAAGAGAGCCGTAAAATCCTGACACGGAATCTCGAAAACACCAATAAAACCTTGTCGGAAATTTCGGAAATGAACAAGCAGGGTTTCCTGGAAAAAACCGATGTCGACCAGCTTGAAATCGCCGCCAATAATGTCCGGAATGCACTGAACCGGATTGACAGTAACCTGGACATGGGTTACCGTTTGCTGAAAATCCAGCTTGGTATCGAAGATTCGGTTCGGGTTGAATTGGGCGACGAAATGGAGACAGGAGAATCGCTCACAAGCTGGGGCATGCGATTGCTTTCGGAGCAATTTAATATTGAACAGAATGTGGATTACAAACTTGTTTTGTCTTCTGAAAAGGCTGCCCGGATTGACCTGAGGCTTGCCCAATCCCGTTTTTTCCCTACCATAAACGCATTCTACAACCACAACGAACAATTGAATTCCGCTGCATTCAATCCGGTACCGAAAGATGTGGTTGGGGTGAATGTGAGTTTGCCGATTTTCAGCAGCGGCGAACGCCTGGCAATTGCATCGCAAAAACGGCTGGCGCTCAGGCAGGCCGAAAATACCCGTGAGCTGGTGGCGAACAGTTTGTTGATGCAGGCTAGGGAATACCAGAGCGATGTTAGGTTGAAAATGGAAAAATACCTGAACCAGAAAAAAAACAAGGAACTTTCGGAACTGATTTACCAGCGCACACTGGAAAAGTACAGGCAGGGATTGGCTTCGAGCATGGACTTAATGAACAGCCAGAACCAGTTCCTGACCAGCCTGACTGATTATTACCAAAGCATCTATGATTTGCAAGGCTCACGTGCCAGGCTTTTGAAAATGTTTAATATCAGTGACTTAAACAGATAATTGTTCGCAATATGAAATATTTGTTCAAATATCCCCGGACAGCAACCATAAATTGGTCCACCAATGGGCGGATGAGTCCGTTGCAGTTTTTTGTTAATATTGTATTGTTCCTTTTTCTTGTTTCCTGCGGGGGAACGCCCGATAAGAAGGCAGAACTCGAAAAGCTCAAAAGCCAGCGAGAAGAACTGAATGCCCGGATTTCCAAACTCGAGAATGAACTTAATCCCGGCGCTGAAAAGGACGATGTAAAGCCGTTGAATGTCAATGTGACCGAACTGGAAAAAACGGTCTTCAACCATTACATCGAAGTGCAGGGAACCGTGGATGCCGACGAAAATATTGCCGTAAGCCCGCAGATAGGCGGGGTTGTCACTGCTGTTTACGTGAAGGAAGGTTCGCGGGTGGGCAGGGGTCAGGTGGTGGCTGAACTGGACTCACGGGTGTTGGAACAGTCGCTCGAGGAAATCAGGACCCAGCTCGACCTGGCCAACAGCATGTACCAGAAACAAAGTGCGCTTTGGGACAAAAAGATTGGCAGCGAGGTGCAATACCTACAGGCAAAAACCAACAAGGAATCGTTGGAAAAGCGCCTGAAAACCATGAAGGAACAACTAAGGCAAACCAAAATTGTATCGCCCATCTCGGGTACCGTCGAAAGTGTGCCGCTGCGTGTGGGACAAATGGCATCGCCCGGTGTTCCGGGTTCGGCAATCCGGGTAATTAATATGAACACAGCCAAGATAACAGCCGATGTGTCGGAAGCTTATGCTGCCCGGATTCGAGATGGAAACCCCGTTATTGTTAGTTTTCCCGACATAGGGAAGGAAGTCGGGGCGAAGTTGAGCTTCACCAGCCGCTTTATCGACCCCACAAACCGCACCTTCAAGGTCGAGTGCAAGATTCAGGCTTCGGGTATTGAACTCAGGGCTAACATGATAGCTAATGTCAAAATAATGGATTACAGTAACAAGGATGCGCTGAGTATTCCCGTGAATGTTGTCCAAAAAGACCAGAATGGAAAATTTGTGTACGTGGGGAAATACAACGGGAAATACTGGGTGGCCGATAAAAGGATGATTCAAACTGGCAAGGATTACGCTGGGCAAGTGGAGGTGGTTGAAGGGCTTATGCCCGGCGACAAATTAATCACATCGGGCTACCAGAACCTGAATGTGGGGGAAAAAATTGTTTTCTAATGCGCTTTTGATAATAACAGCAGTTATGCCGAAGGAAAATAAACACAGGGAGTTTTTTGCCACTAACTGGGCTATCGAAAACCGGACCAGCGTGTACGTGCTTGCCCTGCTCATTACCGTTCTCGGTTTGATGAATTATTATTTCATTCCCAAGGAACAATTCCCGCAAGTTGTTATCCCATACATTGTTGTAAACACAGCCTATCCTGGAACTTCGCCCGAGGATATCGAGAACCTGGTGACACGGCCCATTGAAAAGCAACTCAAATCCATTGCCGACGTAAAGAAAATCACCAGCAATTCGGTTCCCGATTTTTCCTCCATCGTGGTGGAGTTCGACCCCGACCTCTCCATCGAGACAGCCAAGCAGCGCGTGCGCGATGCCGTTGACAAATCGAAACCCGACCTCCCGACCGACCTTCCAAACCAACCCGATATCATGGACATCGATTTGTCGGAATTCCCGGTGATGTACCTCAATATTTCGGGAAATTACGACCTCGACAGACTGAAGCATTATGCCGAGATTGCACAGGATAAAATCGAAGCGTTGAAAGAAATCACCCGTGTGGATATTGTGGGGGCGCTCGACCGCGAAATACAGGTGAATGCCGATATTTTCAAAATGCAGGCTGCCCGTGTCACTTTCCGCGATATTGAAAATGCCGTGTCACTCGAAAACATGACCATTTCGGGTGGCACGCTTACAAATAACGGTATCCGGAATGCAGTCCGGATAAAAGGGCAATTTGCCGATGTTGAAGCCTTAAGGAAAATTGTTGTCCATTCCTCGGGCGGGGCTTTCGTCAACCTTACCGATATTGCCGAGATTGAAGACAGCCACGAGGAGCAGGAAAGTTACGCCCGGCTCGATGGCAAAAATGTCATAACACTTAACGTGGTGAAGAAAAGCGGTGCCAACCTGCTCGATGCTTCCGACCAGATCAAGGAAATTGTGGACAAGCAATTGGTCGGGCACGAACTCCCTAAGGATATGAAAATCACCATTACAGGCGACCAGAGCCGTTTCACCCGCAATACGCTCGAAGAATTGAACAATACAATCATCATCGGGTTCATCCTCGTCACCATTGTGCTCATGTTTTTCATGGGGCTTACCAATGCTTTTTTCGTGGGCTTGTCGGTCCCGCTTTCCATTTTCGTGGCCTACCTTGTTTTGCCCGGGCTGGGTTATACCATGAACATGATTGTGATGTTTGCCTTCATTTTCGCATTGGGAATTGTGGTCGACGATGCCATCGTGGTCATCGAAAACACGCACCGGTTACACCGTTTGTATCCCGACATTAATATTGCCGCCAAACGAGCGGCCGGCGAAGTGTTCAGGCCCATTTTGTCGGGTACGCTCACCACGCTGGCGCCATTTTTCCCGCTGGCCTTCTGGCCGGGAATCGTTGGCCAGTTCATGCATTACTTGCCTGTAACACTTATTATCACCTTGTTTGCATCGCTTTTTGTGGCCTATGTGTTCAACCCGGTTTTTGCGGTTTCGTTTATGACGCACGAATACGAAACAAAAACCGAAACCAGTTTCTGGGAAAAATACCGGAAACCGATTGTCATCATGCTTTCGTTTGCCGCGCTTTTTTACCTTGTAAGGTCGTACGGGCTGGCCAACCTGCTGTTTTTCGGTGTGCCGATGCTGGTGTTTTATCATTTTGTGCTGAAAAAAGCGACAAAAGCCTTCCAGGGAAGGGTGTGGCCTTATTTTATGGCTGTCTACGAACGCCAGCTTTCTTATATTCTTATCGGAAAACGTCCGGCATGGATTTTGGCGGGAATGGTTGCCTTGTTTTTCGTAACGGTGCTCGTGACCGGGTTGGTGAAACCAACCGTACTGTTTTTCCCAAACAACGACCCAAACAATATTTTCGTGTACATCAAAATGCCGGGCGGAACGCACCAACGTGTCACCGACAGCATTACGTCCATTGCCGAAAAACGTGTTTACAGTGCACTCGGCAAGAATAACCCCGATGTTGAATCCATTATCTCAAATGTCACTATCGGTGCCGAGGAGGATGGCTCGGCTTCGACCGGGAACCCGTTCAACAAAGGAAAAGTTTCAATCAACTTTGTTGAACACAAATTACGCAAAACGGGAATCACTACCACCCAGTACCTGGAAATCATCCGCAAGGAGGTGGCCCATATACCCGGGGCCGAAATCACCGTGGATAAAAACCGCATGGGGCCGCCCACGGGGAAGCCGGTGAATATCGAAATCACCAGCGAAAACCTCGAGAACCTTGTGGCCGATGCTTTTGCTTTCCGGAAATACCTGGATTCGCTGAATATCCCGGGCATCGAAGAACTGAAAATTGACTTCGAAGTCAACTCGCCGGAAATCATTGTCCAGATTGACCGCGACCGGGCCCAACGCCTCGGGCTTTCAATCGGCCAAATCGGGGGTGAAATCCGCACGGCGCTTTACGGGAAGGAAATCTCGAAGTTGAAACAGGACGAAGATGAATATCCCATCATGCTGCGCTACACGAAGGAAACCCGCGAAAACATCAACGCGCTGGTAAACTTGCCGGTCACGTACCGAGATATGAATTCGGGGCAGTTGCGAAGCATTCCGCTGTCGACCGTGGCCACCACACAGTACAATTCATCGTATGCCGGGATAAAACGCCTGAACCAGAAACGGATTATCACCGTGTATTCCAATGTGCTGTCGGGATATTCGCCCAACGATATCGTGCCGGTTATTACCCGCGAAGCCCGCAAATTCAATGTACACGAAGGTACGGTTATCAAGCTTACCGGCGAGCAGGAAGACCAGGCCGAAACTTCGCTTTTCTTGTTGCAGGCCATGGTCATTGCGCTCGGAGTCATTTTCTTTATCCTCATCACGCAGTTTGCTTCGGTCAGCAAATCGCTTATTATCCTCAGCGAGGTGGTTTTCAGTATCATCGGGGTCTTACTCGGCGTTATGGTTTTTGGAATGGATTTGGTCATCATGATGACCGGGCTCGGGATAGTGGCCTTGGGGGGTATCGTGGTTCGCAACGGGATTCTGATTGTGGAATTTATCGATGTGAAGAAAAAGGAAGGAATGCCCACGCGCAAGGCTATCGTTGCCGGTGGAAAAACACGTATCACGCCGGTAATTCTCACCGCCACGGCCACGATGCTCGGTTTGGTGCCGCTGGCGGTGGGCATGAATATCAACTTCCGCACCATGTTCACCCAACTGAACCCGCAGATTTATTTTGGTGGCGACAATGTGGCATTCTGGGGCCCGTTGGCCTGGTCCATTATTTTCGGTCTGAGTTTTGCCACTTTCCTAACACTTATGTTCGTCCCCGCCTTATACGAACTCGATTACGTGATGAAATTGAAACTGGAGCGAAGGAGGCGGAGGAATAGAACAATGGGCAGGATTTAGACTCCAAGCCGCAGGGATGCCATTTTTAATGGTATGACTGGAACAGGTTTGTTAAACTTCCGTACTCCCGTGTCTTTGCTTTTAATTGCTTGAAAAAAAGCCAGTACACAAAAACGAAACAACATGCTTTGCCACCTTCTTGTCGAACAAAAGGCCTACATGCCACGAACGGATAAAAACAACATCTTTTTCGATTCCCATTTTCGTCTGGCTCGGGATTAGCACACCATCATTGTCATCGTTGATAAAGGCGTTGAACCCTTTTTTACCACCATAGCTTCCTGCAACCAGGCCGACTTCACAGGTTGGCGTAGGATATTTGCCGGCTCCCGTCAAGGGGTTGGTGGTTAAATTATTTACATTTGGTCCCACTATGAATTTTAGGAACTTGTACCGCGAAAAATAATCGGCCACTGGTGAGCCATTGTTTGGCGGCGCTATCATCACGATTCGGTGGATGAATGGAAACCGGCCCATGGAACCGATGTGTTCGTACAACGACCGAACCACCAGCGCACCCATCGAATGTGTTACAAACGAAACGGTGTCGCAGTTCTCCGATTGTATCCTCTTGACCAAGTCAATGCCAACCGAGTCCACATCGTCCGTCATGCTTCGGTAGGTGAACAATTCACAATCGAACCCCGATTTTTGTACCGCCGACAGGATTTTATTCATTTCGAACCCGGAACCGGCATAACCATGTATGAAATAAATTTTGGTCGTTGCCTGTGCAAACCCGTGAAACGATAGGATCAGGATAATGAAAATGGCAAATGGTTTATTCATCTCTCTATTATCATGTTTGGTTTACTGTCGATTTATTTCGCACGAGGGAAGTCCTCGGCAACAAATGCAGGTTGGGGGAAATTTACGGATTGTTCTTGGTCAGTGAAATTTTTTCTTCCCACCAAACCCACATCAGGAAAATAATCAGGTAGAAGGTGTATTTGAAAAGGTACAGGTGCATGAAGTGGAACCAATCGGGATGTTGGCCTACCACACCGATAATGAAACTGATACGGAACAAGTTAAACGCATAGATAACCAAAAGCCCAAGTGGAATGTACCAGAGTTTCTTAACCCATGGACCGCGGTAAAAAGCAATGATACAAAAGTAGATGTACGCTTGTTTAAGTCCGGTACAAGCCCAAATAATCTGTACCGAGTTACCATTCGGGTGTCTTAGGATATTGGTTGGAACCAAAGTCAGGTCCATGCCCAGCGAATTCAGGATTATCTGGGTTAAATGCGTGACATGCCTGGCCATCCATACAAATGGTGCGGAAATATCCATGCCCCACAGGAATACTTCCGAGTCAATCCTGCTGCTCTCGTCCCCTGTGATATTGTATTTCCAGAAATAATTGGAACAGATTAAAATGGCCGCAAACCAAATCACACCTTTGAATGGCTTGAGTTTTTCAGGAAATGTCAGGGTAGGTGGTTTCATGAGTTTGAAAATGGTTTTTAGCATTTTTTTTACCCGATTTTATCCGAAACACGGGTAAAAGGAACTTCGGTCAGGTCGCAAAAATCCCGGTTCAGGTATTTGAAATACCCCGTCATGGCAATCATGGCCGCATTGTCGGTGGTGAACGAAAAATCGGGGATGAAAATCTCCCAACCGTATTTCCCGGCATGTTCGCGGAAAGCTTCGCGCAGGGCCGAGTTGGCCGAAACTCCGCCAGACACAGCCACTTGTGTTATTCCCAGGTCTTTAGCTGCTTTCCGCAATTTACCCATCAACACTTCCACCACCGTGTGCTGGATGGAAGCACACAGGTCGGGCAGGTTTTCTTCCACGAATTGCGGGTTTTCCTTGGTTTTGTCGCGGAGCAAATATAAAAAAGAGGTTTTCAACCCGCTGAAACTGTAATTGTATGCTGGGATTTGAGGCTTGTTGAACACGAAGGCTTTAGGATTCCCGGACTGGGCCAGCCGGTCGATGTGCGGTCCGCCGGGGTAGGGCAGACCCATCACTTTGGCGCATTTGTCGAAAGCCTCGCCTGCGGCATCGTCAATGGTCTGGCCGATGACTTCCATGTCATCGTAGGCTTTGACAAGCACGACCTGCGAATTTCCACCCGAAACGAGCAGGCACAAAAACGGGAATTGCGGGTGGCGTTCGCCAGGTTTTCCTTCGCTGATAAAATGTGCCAGGACGTGGGCTTGCAAATGGTTGACATCCACCAGCGGAATGTCCAGGGCCTGTGCAAATCCCTTGGCAAACGAAGTCCCCACAAGCAACGACCCCAATAAGCCGGGACCCCGGGTGAATGCCACGGCGCTCAATTCGTTTTTGCTTACTCCGGCACGTTGCAACGCCTCATGTACTACCGGGATAATGTTAAGTTGGTGCGCCCGCGAGGCAAGTTCTGGCACCACTCCGCCGAAACGGGTGTGAACATCCTGGTTTGCAATGGTATTGGAGAGCATCACTCCATCGCGGACAACCGAAGCCGAAGTGTCATCGCAAGAGGACTCGATGCCTAATATAATTACGGGAGAATTCATTCTTGACAGGAAATTGTATTAAACTTTGTTTCACTTCCGGCAGAAATACTTGGCAGTTTGTGGCACGACAATTGCGAATTCCAGGTTTTTACAGATTAATGCCTCCATATCGCTTGTCTGGTATAGGAATCACGAATTTATTATTTACTTTTGCGAAACAAAGCTCAAAGGTATAAAAAAAACGGTTAAAATATTGGGTTTTAGTATTGCCGGCATCATTTTATTTTTCGCAATACTGCTTCTCCTGCTGCATAACAACAGGGTTCAAAATTTCATTGCTCAAAAGGTAACGTCCGAATTGTCGGCCAGGCTGCATGCGAAAATATCGGTGGGGAGGATTGATTACCAGTTTTTTGATGCAATTTCAATTTCTAACCTCTATGTTGGCGACCAGCAGGAGGATACGCTTTTGTTTGCCCGTAGCACCAGTGCCAGGTTCAGTTTGTGGAAAATACTGCAGGGAAAAGTCAAGATAACTGCGTTCGAGTTCGACCGCCTGCATGCGAACCTGGTTGTCGATAGCTTGGGACACACCAACCTCGATTTCATCCTGCAGGCCCTCAAGAAAAAGGAACCCGCCGATACGGCTTCCAACGTGGTTTTCAGTGTTGGCCGGCTGAAACTTAGCAACTCTTCGTTTGATTTTACCAACCACCAGTCCGATGCGATAGTGCCGCCCGGTGTTTTCAATGCGGGCGAGATGCAGTTCAAGGATATTAATGCCAATATTTCTGTAGATGTTTTTAGCAAAGATACCCTCAGTGCCGAAATCCGGAGTTTTAGTGCAACCGAAAAGTCGGGATTGGTTGTCAAGGATTTTAGCACGCAAATCACCGGTTCGGGAAAAGGTGCATTGTTGCCCTATATCAACATTGAACTGCCCAATTCATTCGTGAAACTTGAAAATATTGAAGTGAAGTACGATAACCTGGCCGACCTCAAGAATTTTTTCCAAAAGATCCGTTTGAATGCACCTATTGAAACCTCACGGGTGGCACTTGCCGATTTGTCGGCATTTGTCCCCGAATTGAAGAACACCCGGGGGGCAGCCACTTTTTCAGGTGTCGTCTCGGGCCGGTTGTCGAGCCTGCATTTCCGCCAAATGAACATCAAGTATGGCAAATCCTTCGAAATGAATGCCGATTTGGACATAAGCGGGCTTCCAAATGTGAGCGATGCTTTTATCTACGGGCAGGTGAATGAACTGAAAGTGGAAAAAAGCGACTTGCAAGATTTTATTTCCGATGTCACACGCAAGCCATTTGTTTTGCCAAAGGAACTGAACCAACTTGGTGTTGTACGTTATAAGGGGAATATCTCCGGATTCTTGAGCAACCTGGTAGCCTACGGAAACCTCAACACGAACCTGGGAAGTATATCGACCGATATCCTGATCCAACTTGAAAACCATTTGAAAGACCTGAAGTATAATGGTACACTGAAAACAAAGGGGTTTGAACTGGGGAAACTGTTGGTTAACAAACAGTTTGGGAGGATTGTTTTTGAAGTCAATACCAACGGAAGCAAAAAAATGAATGCCCCGCTGCAAGGTACCCTGAAAGCCAGCGTGTCCGAACTGCTGTTTAACTCGTATACTTACCGCGATATCTTATTCAACGGGAAGTACGATGGAAGTGGTTTCGACGGGAAAGTGGATTTGCAGGACGATAATATCAATGCCCATTTCAACGGCGTGATTGATTTGACCCAAAAACTCCCGGTGTTTGTTTTCGACCTTAAAGTGAAAAATACGGACTTGCATGCCCTCCATTTGATGAAAAATTTCCAGGGCGCAAAACTTTCGTTCAACGGGCGGACAAACATGGTGGGAAACTCGCTTGATAATATTAATGGTTTCGTTAGTTTCGATAGCATTGCCTTCACAAATCGAGATAAGACCTTGTATGTTGATAAAATGCAGTTTGTTTCGCGCGTCGAACAGAATATCACACATTTCCTTGTAAATTCCGATTTCATTAACGGCTCGTTGAGCGGAAACTTTAAGTATGGTACCCTCGGCGAAACGGTAAGTGGCTTTTTGAGGGATTACCTTCCTTCGTTGGCTACTGGCAATATCCCCAACCACAATCCAAGCCACATCGATGTCGATTTGAAAATTGCAAATACCGAAGCTATTTCCGATGTGTTTGGTTTGCCATATAAAATCGAAGGGGTTTCGACCATAAACGGATTTGTTGATGAAAAGACAAAGCGGATTGACATTACGGGCAACATTCCCAAAATAAGCTCTTCGAAACGGGTGCTTGAGAACATATCGCTGCATTGCGAAAACAAGGATAACGAACTTCAATTAACTTCCAGGGCTCAGTTCGATGAGAAGGATGGGAAAACATCTTTCTACCTGCTGGCTTCGGCAGCACAGGACTCAATTGATACCCAGCTCGGTTGGCAGAATACTCAAAAAATAACAAATGCCGGTGAAATTCAGGCTGTTGCCAAACTCCGCAACGAAAATGGCAAAATGGCGGCACGTCTCTCAATCCTCCCCACGCAAGTGATTATTGCCGATTCGGTCTGGGACATCCACCGGTCGTACGTCGATTTGAATGCCGACAGTTCAATCGTTGTTCACAACTTCCGGTTCGACAACGAAAGGCAGTACGTCCATATCAACGGTACGGCGGCAAACAACCAGACCGACAGCATGGTAGTTGACATGAATGGGCTGAACGTGGATTTCTTGTTGCGGCAGCTGTTGAAACTCAAAGGGGTCAGTATTGGTGGGTATGCCTCCGGAAGCGTGAAACTTACTAACTTGCTGGCATATCCGATTTATCAGGCTGATATTGAAGTGAAAAACGTGTCCCTCAACCATAAGCACATATCGGATGCCCACCTGTATTCAACCTGGGACAAGATAAACAAGAAGGTGTTGGTGAATGGTGTTTTTGTTAACGGGACAGACACGGCAGCTGTTGCCGGCGGTGCTTATTTCCCGAAAACCGATTCGCTCGACTTTGTAATCGATGCACGGAAAATTGGCATCGAATTCCTGACACCCTACCTCGAAGGCGTGGTGCAGGGCATACAGGGCTATGGTAGCGGGAAAGTACACATGTATGGCCCTTCCAAAACACTGGGGTTTGCCGGAGATGTATATGTGGACCACGGGCAGGTTTCGGTCGGGGTGCTGAAAACCTCTTATTTGTTTAACGATACGGTGCATCTGACACGAAAGTCAATCGAATTTAAAAATATCACCATATACGACCAGGAACGAAACCCGGGAACTTTGTCCGGGAAACTTACCCACGATGGTGTTTTTAGGAACATGAATTACAACCTGAACTTGCGCGGGCGTAACTTGCTTGCATTGAACACGCATGCCGAAGATAATGAGTATTTCTTTGGGAAAGCATATGCAAACGGTACTGTCCGGATTTTTGGCAACGAAAAGGAAGCTAACATTGTGGTAAATGCAGTGTCGCAGCCTCAAACCAAGTGTTACGTGCAAATGGATGGCGCTTCGACGGCTTCCGACAATAGCTTCATTAATTTCAAGAATAGCAAGGTGAAGCAAGGGAAGGACACGGTAGTAAAACCTGCTGCAAGCAGCTTTAACGTGAAAGTGGATTTGCGGCTCGATGTCACGCCCGATGCCGATATGGAACTGATTGTCGACTCCAAGGGCGGCGATGTGATTAGGGGCCGCGGGAACGGCAGCCTAAGGGTCGAATTCGATACTTTCTCCGATATCAAACTCTTTGGCACATATGTGATTGACAACGGGTACTACCTGTTCACCATGCAGAATGTGTTCCGCAAGGAATTTAAAATCGACCAGGGAAGTTCCATTGCCTGGAGCGGGAATCCTTTTAAGGCCTTGGTAAATATCCGGGCCCTGTATTCCGTCACCGTCTCGCTGAAAGACTTGGCAAGTTCGCAGCTGGGCGAGAACATGCGCTCCACGGTCCCTGTCAATTGTGTGCTGAAACTCACCGACGACCTGATGAAGCCGACCGTGAAGTTCGATATCGAGCTGCCCCAGAGCGATGAAGGCGTTAAACAGCTGGTGAGTAATATCGTGAATACCGACGAAATGATGAACCGCCAGATTTTATACCTCTTGGTGTTCAACAAGTTTTACACGCCGGATTACATGCGGACCAATACTACCAACACGAATATAGCGTCAAACGAAGGGGTTTCTTTGCTATCCTCCACGCTAAGCGCGCAGCTCAACAACTGGCTGAAACCAATTGTAAGCAATGTGACATTTGGGGTGGGATTCCAAAAATCGACTCAAACTAACGGGGGATGGGAAACCCAGGCACAAATTCTTTACCAGCCCAACAACAGGATTATCGTGAATGGTAATTTTGGCTACCGCAACGACCTGATTAGCACCACCACCAATAACCGGATAATCGGCGACGTGGATTTGGAATACTTGCTGAGCGAGTCCGGCAACCTCCGCTTCAAGGCTTATAACCACACGGTGGACCGCTACTACCTCGGGGCTGCCAAACTTTCGCAGGGCTTGGGGTTTGTTTACAAGGAAGATTTTGCTTCGTACGACGATTTGTTCAAATACTATTGGCATTTACTGAGCGGAAACAATAAAAAGAAAGCTGGAAATGAAACGAAAAAATAATCTGTACTTGGTCTTATTGCTGCTTCTGGCCTTGACGGCGCAGGTCTTCGCAGTACGGAACATCGAATATTATTACGTGGGTATGCCCGACCGGTTGAACCCCACACTTACGCGTCAGAACAGGTTGGAATTGATAGAATATGCCAAGGCAAGCCAGGGCGACACTGTCGCCAACCGTTTTGGCAAACAGGCCCGCCTGTTATATGTCGATACGGTGCAGCAATGCATTCAGGTGCAGAATACACCAGTCTCGGTTTTTGAAATGAAACTGTTTGCCACTTCGGCGCATGATACCATTATCGGGGTGATTCACACTGTATGTACGCCCGTTTGTTCATCGGATATACAATTTTACAGCGTGGCTTGGACATCCCTGCCCATTCGTTTCCCCATGCCAAGGGCCACGCAATGGCTGGATAGGAAAAAACTTCCGGAATCGGGTATAGACCCGGCCTGGGTCGAGAATGTGTTGTCAACAGGCTTTGTTTCATTGACGTTTAACCGTAATGGCGACACTATTTTTGCGAAAAACAATACACTCGATTTTTTGAGTGACACGGACAGGAAAGATGTGGAACCTTTCTTGCTTAATAACCCGGTTGCCTTCAGGTTGGTTGGCAAGGAGTGGGTCGAAGTGAAATAACAAAAGAGGCAAAAGATTTTAATCTTACCGCCTCTTTTGTTGTAAACAAACAAGAAAATATTGTGAGATTTGTAGGTGCTTGATTGTAAATTACCGGATTTCCCTGGATTGCTTTTTTCTGTATTGCAAAAGTAATTCAATTAATTCGTTTTTTTACTAATATCGTGAAAATTACAATTCGTGTAGTAAAAAATGCGATATTCGTGTCGAATCATGCAGCAAAGAAACAATTTATAGTCGAACAGGGTAGGTATTTTTTCGAATTTTGATTTCCGAGAACTAAACGAATATTATAAATGAATTTCGAAGAAGAAACGAATGAAGCTGTCGGCTTGCTTCAGCAGCTGATTTCAATTCCATCATTTAGTAAAGAAGAAGAGAATGTTGCCGATTTTCTGGAGCGTTTTATCGAGTTGAAAGGCTATGTCATCTCGCGTGCGGGGAATAATCTCTGGCTCACAAGCCCGGGATTCGATTCGTCAAAACCGACAGTTTTGCTGAATTCACATATAGATACGGTAAAACCCGTCAATGCTTGGACACGCGACCCTTTTACCCCCCATGTCGAAAATGGACGCTTGTATGGGTTGGGTAGCAATGATGCCGGGGCAAGCGTTGTCAGCTTGCTGTATGCTTTCTTTTACCTGACGCAGCAGCAACAGCATTACAACCTTATCTTTGCAGCCTCTGCCGAAGAGGAAAATAGCGGGCCGAATGGGATGGAAACCCTGCTCAAGGAATTGCCTGAAATCCATTTTGCAATTGTGGGTGAACCTACCGGTATGCAGATGGCCGTTGCGGAAAAGGGACTGATGGTGCTCGATTGTGTTGTAGTGGGGCAGGCCGGACATGCTGCGCGGGACGAAGGCGATAATGCCATTTATAAGTCGATGGCTTCCATCGAATGGTTCCGGAACCATGTGTTTGAAAAAAGCTCCGATTTGCTGGGACCGGTGAAAATGACTGTGACACAGATTGCCGCAGGTATACAGCACAATGTTGTTCCCGACAAGTGCACATTTGTAGTGGATGTGCGAAGCAACGAGTTGTACAGTAATGCCGAACTTCTGGATGAAATACGGAAATACGTGTTTTGTGAAGTTCGTCCCCGTTCAACACGGTTAAGTTCAACGGCAACTCCGTTGGGTCATCCCATTGTGAAGCGGGGCAGAGAGATGAACCGGAACTTATACGGTTCGCCCACGCTTTCCGACCAGGCATTGATGCCTTTCCCCAGTCTCAAAATGGGACCAGGCGATTCGGCTCGTTCACATACGGCAGATGAATTTGTACTTGTTAGAGAAATTGGTGAGGCCATTGAACTGTATATCCAGCTGCTTGATGGATTGAAGATATGATTAGCATCACCGTCCTAAAAACAAAAAGGCGCATCATGTTTTGATACGCCTTTTTCTTTAATCCTAATTCTGTAAACAGCTATTCGGACATCACTTTTTAGTTTTGTTCAGCACCTTTTGGATGCCATCCATTGCCTTCTTGGCCGTGGCATTGTTCGGATCTATGGCGATTATCTTATTCCAATATGCAAGTGAGTTCAGGTTGTCATTTTGCAAGATAAAATAATAGCCTAAGTAGCTGTAGCATTCAATTAAAACCGAATTGTAGCGCGAATCTGCTTTGGGTTCAACAATAGCTACTGTTTGCTCATAATAGGGCTTTGCCAATCCTTTCGAGGTTTCGGGGTCGAGAACCGAATTGGTTCTGGCACGCCAAAACACACCACGGTAAACAGTTGGCTCTATCGAGAACACTTGCGCGAAAATCGTATCGGCTTTCAATAGGGCATTTGTTTTAATATCTTGGCCGGCATCTTTGCTGTTGCCCAGGCTGTAATACAATTTTCCCAAGGCAATTTTTACATCGGCTGTCTTTTTATCATCGCTCAAAGAATTCATATATTTAATATATGTATTGATTGAGTTCTGCAAATCGCCTTTATCGGAATACATATCCGAAATGTCTTTCCATAATTCCGTTTTGGTCGAATCCATTTTCAATGCAATCTCGAATTGTTGTATAGACAAGTCGAATTGCTTTGTTTCGCGCAATGCCTGCCCATAATAGCGGTAATCAAGATAAGTGAAATCAGGCTTGTCGGTTTGGTTGAAAAATTTGTCGGCCGCTTTCAACCCTTCTTCAAATCGCTTCAAATCAATATTATTCCACATGGCCAACCTGTTTAAGGCCGGATTGCGTGGTGCTTTTTGAAGTCCCATGTTTGCAACTTCAAGCGATTTCTCAAAGTTCTTGTTAAGGAACAAAGTCAATGCATATTTTGTAAGGTCCTGTACATTCGAATTGCCCGATTTAAGGTAAACTTCGTAAAGTTCGGCCGCTTTTTCAAAATTATTCTGCGCATAATAAATATCGGCCAATTCCCTGTCTGCCAGCAAAAAATCAGGTTGGTTCTGTTTCAGTCGCTCCAACATGCTTATGGCCAATTTGGGGTTGGCATTTTTATAGGCACGGGCATATTTTATATAGGCTTCCTTGCAGTTTTCGTCGTACAGGATAGCAGTTTCATAACTTCCACACGCCGGTCCCAATTCATTCTTGGCTAGCCTGATATCGCCCAATAACACGGCTCCGTTTGCCGATTTTGGTTTCAAACTTTTCACCATCGACTGGAATTCGGTAGCCTTGTCAAGTTTGCCGTTTACCAGGTATGCCCTCGAGATGGATATCAATAGCGCTTCATTCTTCTTGTTCCCCTTGATTTTCAATAAGTTCTTGATTTCATTCTCAGCCCCCGGCATATCGCTTTTCATTTTCATCATGATTAGACCAACCGTATTCAATGTGCTGACAGGTTGGGCGGAAGTACCAATATTGAAATAGTAAGCTGCCGAATCAAGGTTGTTCTCTTCGAAGTAAATGTTCCCGAGATAATAGCAAACCTCGGAACTGTTGGCCGGATTGGATTTATATTCATTTAAAAGCAAAGGCTTTGCAACTTGTGGGAAGCCAGCATTGTAATATGAGGCTCCTTGACCTTTGCCAGATTCGGTAGCAGATAGCGCACCCAAGGTTAGCGAACAAACCAGAAATAATAAAATACGTTTCATTTTATTCAGTTGTCAGTTTTTATTCAGATTGTTTATAATTAGTTGTCTTTCACATTTACAATTCGTACCGGTTGCGTTGCCGGAACCAGTCCCGATTTTAAAATAATCCGTTGTCCCTTGTCCGAGGTCAGGAACGAGGTCAATCCCGTTGGAAGCGAACCCCTCGGGTCATTCAGTATGATGAATATATTCCGGGTCAGTGGATAATATCCATAGAAAAGATAGGCCTGGTAAGGCTTGTAACAATTTTCTTCCGTGGCAACAGCCTGGTCGGTTACCGACATTACCCTGATATCGTTTTTAAACGATAAATTGGTGGTGTCCTTTCTGTTGCCGAGCCAGTTTACGCCAATCACACCTATTGCACCCCGTGTTTTCGAAACATACTCAATTACTTCGGCATTGTTTTCTTGGGCATTTAGCTTGCTTGACAATGGTTTCCCGTGGCAAATCGAGTCGATAGCATAACGGACAGTACTAGAATTGGGGTTGTCAAAAACCATGCTAATTTCTCCCAGGTGTGAAGATGGGTAAATCTGGTTCCAGCTTGTAACTTCACCCGTCAGTATCCTGCGGATATCATTCACCGTGATAAGTGTGTCGGGATTCGAATTGTTTACTATCAATGCGATACCATCTAGTGCCAGTCTGTACGAGTGTGGTTCAAATTGCCGGCTTTTCAGCGAATTTTCTTCCTTCTCGGATAATGGACGGGTGACTATGGCCAACCGCACACTATCTTTCAATAGCAAATTGACAGCATCAACCTCGTTAGAGTAGCGAGGCACAATCCCCGCTTGTGGAAATTGTGCCTCGAAAACATCTAATTCCTCTTGGATAATTGGTTGAAAACTTTCATCCACAGCTATGGATATCACACCGGATGTATACGTATCACTTTCTCCATCCTTGCTTTTTTGCTGGCAGGAAAACAATACCACCGGCAAGAATAATAATAAGGCTTTCAAATTTTGCATACGATAATAGTTTTATGTTTTCAACCCGAACTACCCCTTACTAGGGGGTAAGTATTATTGCAATGTAAATGATACAGGTAAAGTATACCTCACATTCACATTTTCACCATTTTGCTTGCCTGGAATCCATTTAGGCAGCATTCTCACCACCCTGATTGCTTCCCTGTCGCACGAAGGATCCAGCGACCTAACCACCACAATGTCTGAAATGGCGCCGGTTTTAGAAACAACAAACTGGAGAATGACTTTCCCTTGTATGCCGTTTTCCGCTGCTATCGCCGGGTATTTTATATTGGTACTCAAAAACTTCATCAATTCTTCGTAACCTCCGGGGAATTCGGGATTCTGTTCAATAACATCCCAAATTTTTTCCGGTTCCTCTTGGGTGACATTTTGTTTGATGTCTGCAATATCCGCACCGTGAAGATCATCATTCCCCTTAACATCGGCAATCGATATGGAACCTTTGGCGGTCATTAATTCTTCCTGGCTCTTGATTTCCTCGTTTTCATTCACCTCTTCATCTTTTTTGATGACTGGGGCAGTAAATTTCACGGTAGTTTTCAGGGCAGGGGGTGGTTCCACCGGTCCGGCTTTTTTGATATCGTTTTTTACCTCAGCTTTTTTAAAGGTGGACAATTGTGTTACCTCGGTCATCTTTTCGGCAGCTTTCTTTGGTTTCACCATTTCAATTAATGTGGGTGCCGAAAAGCCGATAATCGCAACCACTGTGATGATTATCATGGAACGATTGTGCCTTTTATCAGATTGCTGACGCATCTGATATGCTCCATATTCTTTGTTTTTACCTTGGAATATGATTTCCCGCCATTCTAAGGAAGTTAAATCTATTTTAGCCATTTTACTTTCTATTTTTAAGGCGTTAAACTATTTAGCAATTTGACTTGATAATCCCCCTTTGGTTTCAAAATTCTTTATCAGGAATTTATCCCCCGTAGAAATGGTATCAATCGCGTATTTTCCGATATTGCAAATCTGCATCTCGTCCAGTGCGTCAATCAGGTTTTTATAGGTAGCCCTATCGGTGGCCTTTATAATCACGACCGGCGTGTTCTTGGCATTTTTTATTTCAGAGGCTTGCTTCGAAAATTGTTCCGCAGTGATTTTTAGTTCAAGCTTTTGTTTTTTCAACTCATTTATTTTGTTGACAGCATTGGCATTGCGCCTAATCAGTAACGACCGGACACCGTCTGCTTTATACGAACTCAACTTCAATGAATTATAGTCCTGGTAATTTGGAAGTCCTGTATAATAGAATATGGTGTCGCCGCCGGTAAGCAACAAGGTGATTGCCTGTGATTCCTTCACCTTGGTTTTGTCTTCATCGGTAACACGTTTGTCGTTACTTGGCATGGTTATTTCCATTGTTTGAGGCTTGCTCAACGATGTACATAACATGAAGAAAGTAATCAGCAACATGTTCATGTCCACCATGGGGGTAAAGTCCACGTGTACACTTACCTTTTTCTGCTTGCTTCCGCCTTTTTTCTTTTTTCCGCCGCCGCCTTCATTTGTCTGTAGTTCAGCCATAATTTTGCTTGGTATTAATTATTATTGACTTTCAGTGATGTAATTAAATTATAGCGGTTTTCCCTCAAGTCCTGTAGGGATGTCATGACATTCTTAATTACCTTGTAAGGCGTGTTTTGGTCTGCCTTGATGGCAATCCTGAAATCAGGATTGGTTATACGTGCATTCTTAATCCACACCTTGAACTGGTTGTCCGTGGTATCGGTCGGAATCCCGAGGTCTTTCAGTACTTTATCCTGGTTTTCGGGACTCATGGCCAGATATGCTTTCAACTGCTTGATAGGTACACCAAAAGTTTTCTGGAGTTTAAACTTATTATATTCTTGCGGAGTGAATTCGATATTGTAATCTCGTGCTACTCCGGTCAGTGTCTCCACCATATCCCCTTGTTTATCCATGCTCAGGAAAACCTTCCCTTTCGGGTCGATTAGAATCTGGATAATATTGGTCTCAGGGATTTTGATCTCCGACACAGACCCCGGCGTGGTTACCTGCACCGGCTCTTTTTGCACGAACGTGGACGTTAACATGAAAAAAGTAAGCAGAAGCACCGTAACATCACTCATCGCAGTCATATCGATAAGAGTACTCTTTTTTGGTACTTTTATTTTAGACATGGTTTTTTATTTTTTTATAAAATAATTATTTGTGAGAAGCAGCAAATGTTTGAACAATAGTGAAACCAACTTCGTCGATTGAATATGTGATAGAGTCGATTTTGCTTGTAAAATAGTTATAAGAAATAACAGCCAAAGCACCAGTGGCGATACCGAAAGCTGTATTGATAAGAGCTTCGGAGATACCTGCAGAAAGTGCAATTGAGTCGGTTCCACCTGCACCTGCCAACGAAGCAAATGACTTGATCATACCAATAACTGTTCCCAGCAGCCCCATCAATGTACCCAAAGTTACGATGGTAGCGATAATAGGCAGGTTTTGGCTTAACATAGGCAACTCGAGTGCAGTAGCTTCTTCCACTTCTTTCTGGATAGCAAGGATTTGCTGCTCTTTCGATAAAGTTTTGTCTTCTTCCACTTCGGAGTATTTGATCAATGCCGACGAAACTACATTAGCAACAGAGCCTTTTTGTTTGTCGCAAATTTCGCTTGCTCCCTTGATGTCGCCTTTTGACAATGAATTTTTGATGTCTTTTACGAAATTAACAAGCTTGCCTTTCCCGAATGCAGTTTTAATGGCGAAATAACGCTCAACGCTTAGCGACAGGACTGTCAACAATAAAGTTTGGATAATCGGTACGATTACACCACCTTTATAGATAAGACCGTAAATGTTTCCATCTAGCGGGTGGTTTTTGGGGTCGTGGTTTACAAAGTTATTGGGGTTTCCCAATACGAAAATGTAGATACATACTGCAAGTGCGAAACATGCTGCGATAACAAGACCTGCTGATTTGATACCAGTAAAAGATTTGCTTTTTTTGGGTTGTTTTTGATTGTTTGCCATAACGTTTTTATTATTAATCTGTTTTTTTTTGTTGTATGTTGAATGTATTAAATTTAAAATTACCTGAAAGCCCCGAAAGCTTAATAATTGGAAACTTTTACCTTGGTATCATTTTGTACAAGCCCTTATTTGTTAGTGGGGTAAATCGATGAAATACTATTATTTTAACAAATTCAGTTTTACCAGCACAAAAATATAATTTATTTTTGAATCAAGGAGTTTTTAATGGTATTATTAACTTTTTGCTATGATTTATAAACATTTAATGCTGTTTCGGACCGCTTTTACCTGGTGTTGAATTGGAAAATTTATACCTTAAGCAATTCCGGTTGTGAAATCAAGCGGAATGCAAAACTTACAATCTTGCTTTTGAACCGGGTATGTGACCCCGACTTCCTTGCCCGCCTCTTTTAAACGTGGTCATTTTTCAATTGAAACGGAAGAACAGGGCTTTTATTCTATAAATACTTCGAGAAAACCATCCTTTTTAATAAAATTTAATCCGGGCTTGGATGTGCGGGGTCAAAACGAAAAAAGGTTTTACAAATTGTAAAACCTTCTAATGTTTTTGTGGGCCCAGCTGGGCTTGAACCAGCGACCCCCTGATTATGAGTCAGGTGCTACTAACCAACTGAGCTATAGGCCCCACTTTTGCGAAAAATGTTGTATCTTTGCAAAGCGGTACAAAAGTAATATATTTTACTATCCTGCAAAAATTATGAGCTATTTTTTTTAAGCTGATGAGACAATTTAATAATATTTCAACTCTTATATTCGATTTTGGCGGGGTGATTATCAACCTGGATTTACCTGGTTGTATCATGAATTTCAAAAACTTAGGTGTGCGGAATATTGAGAAGCATTTGAGTAAATTCGGACAGTCCGATTTTTTCTTGCATTTCGAGAAGGGGCTTATCGGGGTGGAGGATTTCCGTAGCGAAATCCGGAAATATTCCAGAAATCCACTGGAGGATGCCCAAATCGATGAAGCCTGGTGTTCGTTTTTGTGCGATATCCCGGCAGGGAAATTGGAAATGCTGGCCGAATTGCGAAAAAAATTCCGGCTTGTGCTGTTGAGCAATACCAATCCATTGCATATTGAAGTAAGTGCGGCAGGTGAATTTGCCAAAAACGGGAAAACACTGTATGACTATTTCGACTCGTGCTACCTTTCGTATGAACTTAAAATGGTGAAGCCGCATGCTGAAATCTTCGAGGCCTTGTTGAAAAGCGAGCAAGTTGCGCCTGAGCGTTGCCTGTTCCTGGACGATGGGCAAAAAAATATCGAACAGGCACAAAAAATAGGCATGCAGACTTACCTGGTGGGCGAAAATGAAGATTTGAGTTTCCTGCTGAATGACGAAACCTGGAATTGATTTCACTATGCGGATTATTTATCATAAAGACGATATTGACGTTCCGGCATGTGTGGCAACAGTGGGTTTTTTCGATGGGGTTCATGCCGGCCACCGCTTTTTGATTGATGAATTGAAAGCCGAAGCCGGGAGGCAGCATCTCCCGGCAGGTGTTATCACCTTTGCTGTCCATCCCCGTAAAGTGTTGAACTCGGATTTTCAGCCACAATTATTAAACACGCTGGACGAGAAACTGGGCAGGTTCGAAACCACGGGAATCGATTATTGCATTGTCCTGGATTTCAGCCTTTCCATGGCCAGGCTGTCCGCATACGAATTCCTTAAGACTGTTTTGCAGGAGAAATACCATGTGAAAACACTGTTCGTGGGCCACGACCATCGTTTTGGACATAACCGCTCGGAGGGTTTTGGCGAATACAAGGCATATGGCGAACAATTAGGCATGGAAGTTATCAAGGCCGGAAAGTTCAGGACCGACTTTGAAAACCATGTTAGTTCGTCCCACATACGTGCGGCATTGCTCGAAGGCCGGGTAGAAACAGCCAGCAAGTTGCTGTCCTACGACTATTTTCTGAGCGGAAAGGTGGAAGCCGGATTCAGGATTGGAAGCAAGATTGGATTCCCAACGGCCAATATTGCCCCGGATGATCCCGACAAGTTGGTTCCGGGAGTTGGCGTTTACGCCGTAAAAGTAACCTGGAAGGGAAATTCGTATGTCGGCATGCTTAATATCGGCAACCGCCCCACGCTGGACAATGGACTAAAAACTACTATAGAAGTCCATATCATTGATTTTAGCGAAGATATCTATGGCGAAACCCTTGAAATAAGCTTTGTAAGGAAAATACGTGATGAACAGAAATTTGCTAATATCGGGAAGCTGGTCGAGCAGCTCCACAAGGACCGTGACCGTGTGTTGGGAGTGTTCGGCAATATGGAAAATGAATAAATATAGCTTCTATATTCAGTGCTAATCAAAATTCATTATCTTTGCCGAAAATCTTAATTGTCCACATCAAAAGCAATTTATCAATGAAAAAACTTTTATTAATTCTAATGTCTGGATTTTTCCTTATGGGATGTACTAAAACAGGGAACCCGTTTTTCGAAACCTACAAAAACAAATATGGCGCTCCACCGTTCGACCAAATCAGGAACGAACATTACCTGCCTGCATTTAAAGAAGGGATAAAACGGCAACAATCTGAAATTGAAGCTATTGCAAATAATACTGATGCCCCGACTTTTGACAACACGATTGCCGCGCTTGATTTTAGCGGTGAATTGCTAAAAAAGGTATCGTCGGTGTTTTTCAACCTCTATTCGGCAAACACGAATGATGAAATGGCAAAAATAGCAAACGAGATATCACCCGTGTTGTCGGAGCATAACGACAATATTTACCTGAACGAAAAGCTTTTTGCACGGGTGAAAACAATATTCGACAACCGTGGGAAACTCGGCCTTACTGCCGAACAAACCCGGTTGTTGGAAAAATACCACCGGAACTTCGTGCGGAGTGGTGCTGCGCTCAGCACCGAACAAAAAGCCCGACTGCGTGAAATAAACAAAGAGCTTGGGCTTGCAGAATTGGCTTTCGGACAAAATGTGCTGGACGAAACCAATTCTTACGAAAAGATAATTGACAAGGAATCGGACCTGGCCGGACTGCCCGAAGGTGTGACCCAGGCAGCTGCCGAAGCGGCCAAAGCAGCCGGCAAGGAAGGAAAATGGATTTTCACCACCCAGAAAGCAAGCTTTATTCCGGTACTACAGTACAGCGAAAACCGTGAGTTGCGCAAGGAATTGCTGCTGGCCTATTCGACCCGGGCAAACCACAACAACAGCAAGGACAACAAAGCTGTTATCAACAAGATAATGAAACTCCGCACCGAAAAGGCCCAACTCCTTGGTTTCGGAAATTCCGCAGCCTTTATCCTCGACGACACCATGGCGAAAACGCCTGAAGCGGTGAACAACTTTTTGCAGACGGTATGGCAACCGGCCCTGAAAAAAGCCAAGGAAGAAGCTGCCGAACTCCAGAAGATGATGGATGCAGAGGGCAAGGGCGAAAAGTTGGAACCCTGGGACTGGTGGTACTATTCCGAAAAATTACGCAAAGCGAAATATGACCTTGACGAAGAAGCCTTGAAACCGTATTTCAAATTGGAAAATGTGCGGCAAGGTGTGTTCGACTTGGCAACAAAACTTTATGGCTTGAAATTCGAGCGGCTTAACGATATGCCGGTGTACCATCCGGATGTCGAAGTGTTTAAAGTGACCGATGCCGACAATTCGCTCATTGGTATCCTTTACACGGATTATTTCCCGAGGGCCGGGAAACGGGCTGGCGCGTGGATGAACAACATTACCGACCAATATATCAAGGATGGTGTGAACCACCGCCCGATTATCTGCAATATCGGTAATTTCACCAAACCAACTTCGAGCAAGCCTTCGCTGCTCACCATGGATGAAGTGGAGACATTGTTCCATGAATTCGGGCATGCACTGCATGGCTTAATGACGCAATGCACTTATCCCAACCTTTCGGGCACCAATGTGTCACGCGATTTCGTGGAGCTCCCTTCGCAGGTAATGGAAAACTGGTGCTGGGAACCTGAAGTGATGAAGACGTATGCATTGCATTATAAAACGGGCAAAGTCATGCCGAAGGAACTGATGGATAAGATTCAGGCAGCGGCAACTTTCAACCAGGGCTTTATCAATACGGAACTTCTTGCCGCATCGATTCTGGACATGGATTACCATATGATTAAGGATACGGCTGATTTCGATGTTGATGCATTCGAGAAAGCATCCTTGGCTCGGATGGGCATGATCCCGCAAATCATTGTGCGCTATAGAAGTACATATTTCAACCATATTTTTGGCGGAGGCTATTCGGCCGGCTATTACAGTTACACTTGGGCTGCGGTGCTTGATGCGGATGCTTTCCAGGCTTTCAAGGAAACCGGCAATATTTACAACCCCGAAGTAGCCAAGGCTTTCCGGAAAAAGTTGCTCGAGAAAGGCGACACCGAAGACCCGATGAAACTCTACCGGGATTTCCGGGGGGCCGATCCCAAACCGGAGGCTCTGTTGAAAAAAAGAGGGTTGATTTGATTGTTTCTGAATAGCATAAATTCTTCCATGCAAGTGCCTGAAACAGGAGCTTGCATGGAAATCTAATTTCCAATCCGATGCGAGTTTCGTTAAAAAATATCATAGCGCCAACAATTCCTTTTGCGGTTTTATTGGTTGGCTTTAGCTTTTCGTTGTGGGGATTTCCAATTTTTACCGATTATCGGCCTGCAGCCGGTATGGAAGGGCTTGGCATTTTAGATAAAACCACCATCCCGCTATTTGCAGGGAAATTTTTTCCAGGCCTGGTTTGCAGCATATCGCTCAACCTGCTTAACGCCTTTTTGTTGGCGCAAATCAATAACCGCTTCGCCATTATCCGCACCCGGACTTTCCTGCCGATTTTAATTTTCCTGTTGTTCGTTGGTTCGTGGACTGAAACCCATCACCTGATTGGCCCGCATCTAGCATTGACCTTTTTTATCCTTGCGCTGTTCAATTACATGTCCATGCTGAAAAACACCCGGGCAACGGAGCAGGCTTTCATGGGAAGTTTCTTTATCGGGCTAACCAGTGTACTTGTCAACCCGCTGATATTGCTTGTTCCGGCGTGTTGGCTCGGACTCATCATTTTCCAAAGTTTCTCGCTCCGTACTTTTCTGGCAACATTGTTTGGGGTGGCCACGCCCTGGGTGTTTGTTTTTGCAGCAGCATACATGCTCACAGGGGAAACTGAAATCACCCGGCTTGTGAACACCGTGTTCAGTGTCGAATTCGGAGTTTACCCTTTCAGCATCCCGCAGCTGGTTTATTCCGGCTTGCTGTTCGTTATTCTTGTTATCGGTATCGTGGGGATTTCGTCGGGTTCGAACAAAGATGCTATCCAAACACGCAACAAATTGAATTTCATAATATTGCTTGTTTTTAGCGTTTTGGCGATTTCCGTATTCAGTAAAAATCATTTTTTGTCGTTGCTCCCGGTTATTGCACTGCTCTATTCGCTAATTGTTTCACACCCTTTTTCGCTGAAGAACAACAATTTTTACGGGATAGTTTTCATTGTCTTCACCGTTTTGAATATTGCATACGTTGTTGCAAATTATTTCTTCTTCTAAATGATTGGGTTGACGGGTCTTGGCTACTTGGGTCTTTTTATCGCCTCGTTTTTGGCAGCGACTATAGTTCCGTTCAGTTCGGAAGTTATTTTTTCCGCCATGGTTTATGGTGGGTTGGATGCCTGGACATGCGTACTGGTGGCCACTGTGGGGAACTGGCTTGGGGGAATGACAAGCTACTACGTGGGGTTATGGGGCAAAATTGCCTGGATTGAAAAATACTTCCATATTAAAAAAGAGAAAATAGATAACTTCACTGCCCGGGTCAGGAAGTATGGCGATTTTATTGCGTTTTTTTCGTTTGTGCCTTTTGTGGGCGATGTGATTGCCGTTGCGACTGGTTTCTTCCGTTGCTCCTGGTGGAAGGTGGCCATTTTTATGCTGGCGGGGAAATTCCTAAGGTACCTGGTGTGGATGTATCTCAATGGAATGTTTATGTGATTTTTTTTATCGAAAAATGAATAAGCCGATTTCACTGTCCAAATTGTTTTTACTCCTGGTTTTGTTTGCCAACGGTTTCGAGGCAAACGGGCAGCAGCATCTGAACATAATAGATAAAACCGTTAATATTGGTATGCGTGCCGTTCAACGGCGGGAAATATCAGCCATTATTATCCATTCTACTTTTAATAATTCCGGAGGCGATAAGTATGATATTGATTTGATTATAAAGCAATTCAATCGATATAAGGTAAGCTCGCACTATGTGATTGGCCGCGATGGAAGTATCTTCCGGCTGGTCAGTGAAAAGAATATTGCCTACCAAGCAGGCAAAAGCCGGCTTCCGGATGCCCGTACTAATGTGAATGCAACTTCCATCGGGATTGAATTAATGACATCATTCGACGAGTCCCCTACCGAACAGCAAATCCGCTCGTTGGTATTACTGACAAATGACATCCGGCGACGTTACAGAATAGATTTCGTGCTTCGTCACAGCGACATTGCGCCAGGCCGGAAAACCGATCCCTGGAACATGGATTGGATGGATTTTTTGAAACGGATAGGCTACTGAATCCCCCTAAAAAAAGACGAGTGAACCTGATTTGGTCTACTCGTCTCCTGTTTTTTCAAGATCAATCATCAAATTGTCATTAAATAGCTTTTGAAAGTTTCAAAGTCCTTTGCCATTGGTTGGCTTTTCTTTTCACCTTTCATGAATTCCTGTAACTTCAGGGGGATTTTTATTTTTCCCCCGATAATATTTTCAACAGTTTCGAGGAATTTGGCGGGATGTGCTGTTTCAAGGAAAACGCCTGTCTCATTGGGGTTCAAGCCTTCCTGCAAAGCACGGTAACCTACTGCACCGTGCGGGTCGAGCAGGTAAGCGGTTTCGGAATAACAAGTTTTCAAGGTTTCGGCAATTTGTCCGTCGTTGTAAGTTACCCCGCTGATTTCTGCCGAAATAGCCGCATGCGACCCGCCATACAAATCCAGCACCCGGGCAAAGTTACTTGGGTCGCCCACATCCATGGCGTTGGCAATGGTCGAAACCGATGGGCGTGGTTTATATTCGCTGGTTTGGAGGTATTGGAAGAAAATGTCATTGCGGTTGTTGGCTGCTATGAAACGCTTCACCGGCAACCCCATGCGCTTGGCGAACAATCCGGCGGTAATGTTGCCAAAGTTACCGCTTGGCACGCACATTACCACTTCATTGGCCTTGCCCATTTTTTTCAATTGGGCATAAGCGTAGAAATAATAGAAGGATTGTGGTAAAAAACGAGCCACGTTGATAGAATTGGCCGAAGTTAGCTTCAGTTTGGCATTTAGTTCATCGTCCATGAAGGCCGACTTAACCAATGCCTGGCAGTCATCGAACGTGCCATCAACCTCCAACGCCGTGATATTTTGTCCAAGCGTGGTGAACTGGCATTCCTGGATAGGGCTTACCAATCCTTTGGGATAAAGCACATACACGTGAATGCCTTCGACACCCAGGAAACCGTTGGCTACGGCACTGCCAGTGTCGCCCGAGGTGGCTACAAGTACTTTCACGTTGTTTTCGCCTTGCTTTTGGATGAAATAACCTAGCAAGCGCGACATGAACCGGCCGCCAACGTCTTTGAACGCCAATGTTGGTCCGTGGTACAGTTCCAAACTGTAAATGTTGTCATTCACATGCACCACAGGAACATCGAAGTTCAACGTTTCATAAACGATTTTTTTCAAGGCCTCTGCTTCCACATCTTCACCAAAGAAAGCATCTGCCACCACATAAGCCATTTCCTGGAACGACAGTGTTTCAATCGTGTCGAAAAACGATTGTGGCAGTTGCTTGATCTTGTCGGGCATGAACAAGCCTTTGTCATCGGCAAGCCCCTTCACCACGGCGTCTTGCAAGGTCACGCCGCTAATTTGTTTGTTTGTACTGTAATATTTCATAAAAAAAGGAAGAACCAATCAAGGTTTCGGTTTTGATTGGTTTTGTTGTTTTAAATCATTGTTAATCGTTAGTGAAATGCCAAGCTATGTAAATCAAAAGACTTCCCCTGGCTGCCTGAACATATCCATGGCATTTATGTAAGTAACATTTGCATGTCAAAACCTGCTCGAACTATTGCCCAAGGAAGCATATCTGCATTAACATTTACTTCGGTTTTTGTTTTGCAAAAATATGAAATATATTTAATGCCTCATTTATTCCTTCCATCTGCCCAACCGTTTTAATCCGCGGCTGAACAACCAGGCTGTAAATCTATTGTGCCCTCCTTCAATCATCATTTTCCTGCAATGCTCCTGCATTTCGTCAACCGAACCAATAAAGGTAAAGGCACCGTTCTGGTAACAAAAGCTACAGTAAAGTCCGCTTTTGGAACCGTCGGTTTCGGTTCCCCCGTTTTTCGGATCCCGGTTCAGCGGGATACCGCAACTTTGGCAATTTTTATTTTGTTTTTTCATAAGCTTAGTGTTTGAAGTATTTCAGCGGATAAATTCTTTCATGAATTCCGAACCCTTTAGCAGGCCATAACTTCCATTTCTTACCGCAGCTTCATCGTAAACTTTTACTTCGTCTGCTTTTTCGCCTGGCCTGTAAATAACAAATGGCACTGGCGATTTGGTGTGTGTCTTATACACGCAAGGTGTGGGGTGATCGGGTAAGATGGCGATACTGACCGGCTCGTCCCAGGTTGATACTTCCTCAAAAATTGTTTTCACCACGCGTGCATCGAGGTATTCAATGGTTTTGACTTTTAATTCCGCATTTCCTTCATGTCCGGCTTCATCGCTGGCTTCGATATGCAGGTAGACAAAATCGTCGGTACGAAGTGCATTGATGGTGGCCTGGGCTTTCCCCTCGTAATTGGTGTCGTAAAGCCCGGTAGCGCCGGGTACGTTGATTACCTTTAAGCCGGCATACACCCCGATTCCCTTGATTAGGTCGACCGCTGAAATCACCGAGCCACTGCCTAGGTTGTATGTCTCGAGCAGGGTTTTCATTTCAGGCTTGTAGCCAGGCGACCACAGCCAAATGCTGTTTGCCTTGTCTTTCCCTGCTGCCGCCCGTTTCAGGTTCACCGGATGGTTTTCGAGCAATGCCTGCGATTTCAGTGTAAGTTCGTTCAGGAACTTGGCTGTTTCCTGTGCCTCGGGAGTTTCGGCCTGGATCATGACACCGGCAAATGGCGTGCCGGGGACATCGTGGGGAGGCGTGCATTTCAGGTCTTTGTTACCACCTTTCATTTTAAACAAATGGCGGTACGAAATGCCCGGGAAAAAACCGGCGGTTTCCGTCCCCAGTTCCTTTTGCAAAAAAAGAACCAGTTCGTGGGCTTCCTCGTTGCTGATATGCCCTGCCGAATGGTTCTTTATCTTTCCGTTTTCGATGCAAATGAGGTTGCAGCGCATGGCCATTTCGCCCGGAGCAATGGATATGCCCATGCTTGCCGCCTCCAGCGAGCCGCGCCCTTCGAAAACGCGTGCGACATCGTAGCCGAGTACGCTGAGGTTGGCAATTTCGCTGCCCGGAGCAAAACCTTCAGGAATTGTGTCGAACAAGCCGCAACGGCCTAAAGCAGCAATTTTATCCATGTTGGGTTTGTTGGCAACTTGCAAGCAGGTTTTATTGCCCAGTGAAGAAATTGGCTCGTCGGCCATTCCGTCGCCAAGTATAATGAGGTATTTCATAAGCTTTGAAAACCCGCCTCGTGGAGGGGGGTGTAATATTACATGTTGTTTTATGTTAATTGCTGGTTTTAATCCAGAAAATCCTTGTATCCCGGCATGGATTCTTCGAACTTATTGACCGTATCCGATAGCGGCATGTAGCTTTCGGCCCCGGCAGCATTCAGGTGTCCTCCTCCATTAAACAAGCTGGCTGCCACCTTATTGGCAGGGAAAGCACCC
>DATGXD010000309.1:0-3078 GCA_035299105.1 Paludibacter sp.
AAACGGATTCGAGGCCGGGATTCCGTATGGGTTTCCGGAGTTTACATCAATCCGGTGGATTTTGCCCAGGTACTCCCGGAGGTTTTGGGCCCGGTTGCCCGGATCGCCAGCCGAACCGCCGTCGCCAAGCGCGAAATACAGGTATCCATCAGGCCCGAAATGCAAGTCGCCGCCATTGTGGTTCGTGAACGGCTGGTGAATTGTCAGTATGTTGAATTCGCTGGAGGCATCGGCTTTATCGGGGTTTGTGCCACTTGCGGTGAACCTCGAAATATGGGTGCTGTCGCCCGCCCCCACATAATTCACATAAAAGTACCCGTTGTCCTTGTACCGGGGATGGAAGGCAATTCCCAAAAGCCCCCTTTCGCCCCCATAAGTCACCCGGTTCCTGATATCGAGGAAAGGTTCGGCCTTTTTGTTCCCGCCCGAATCCAGGACAACGATTATCCCGTGCTGGTCGATGATAAAGAGGCGGCTGTCGCCCGCATTGGCAATACATACCGGGGTGGTGAGCCCGCTGGCAAAAAGCTCCAGGTGGGGATTTGTTGCTGTTTGGGTTTCCTTGCAGCTGGCGGTTAGCAGTTGTAGCAACAATCCCGGGACAAACAATATCTTGGACAAGGTTTTCATGAGCCAAAAGGTTTAGTTTTAACGTGGGTTCGATATAAGGCAAACTTATCGGGAACCAACAGGAGCTATTAGCTACGCTGACCATAGGGAGCCTTATCCCGGGCCCAAATAATCCATTGATTTACACAAACTAAGTAACAAAGACCCGGAAAATTTTGTTCAAGGTGTTCGATTGCTAACAATTCACAGGCCAACATTCGAAGGGTGGAATGGCGGAACCGGTGTCTCTCAACGTTTAATCCCATGTACAACGTGCTTATAATCAACTGTTAAATCCGAAAGAACATGCGGGGGACGAACAGTCTCTCAGATAAAAAATAGTTAAAATATTTAAGTTTCATTGTATTAATGAAATTTAAGCGTATTTTTACAGTTCACATGGGAGATATTACTGTTTATCGTATCGCTATATAAATCAATCAATTAAATAAACAAATTCAAAAGGAAAGAGTAAAATGAAAAGAGTTTTAACCTTATTCGTGGTAGTTCTGGTTACAGGAATTGCAGTGTCGCAAAATTTCAAGCAAGTAAGAGTAACATTGGAGAATGGCCTGGTTGTGAAAGGATCGAATGCCTTTATCGGGGATGAATCGGTTACGCTAACAATGGGAGGCCAAGCAAAAACCTATTCCCTTTCTGATGTTTCGTTCATCCAGGCCAAGCAAGGTAGGGGTGGAAGCTGGGCGCTTGGGTGCGGAGCAGGTTGTTTGGCTGTGTGTGTTGTTTCCGGTATTATTTCTTCGGAAAACAATGGTTTTGAAAGTACCGGGAGTTCGATGCCCCAATACATTTTAGGCTCTTTGCTATGGGCTGGAGCATCTGCCGGCATAGGATATTTAATAGGGTCGTTGTCCGACAGGGAAGAGATTGTTTACCACAAAACCGGTTCAAGGGTAGGTAGTTTGAACTTTAATATCCAACGCGACCGGCTAACCAAATTCGATCCCCCAGCAACGAGTCTTACATTAGCCTATAAATTCTAATGAAGCCCCAATAGATCCAATAAGCGTTAATTCCTTTGACATAAAGGGATTACGCTTTGGTTCTTCCTTTGTTCCCGCATGCTTTCCGCTTGTTCCACCAGCCTGGCGCTATGTGTAAAACCAATATCCTGATTAAATTCTGCCTTCCTTTCCTGGTTACCTTTTGTTATCAAGGATGGGTTCGTTGCCAGAATATTTCCCAAACCATTGCTTTGGCCGAGACCCTTTTTAGCGAAGGGAATTACCAGAAGGCGGCAAACGAATACAGGAGGGCCTATTTTTTTAGTCCCGGCAGCGATAAATATTCCTTGGCAGGGAAAATAGCCGATTGCTATATGGCCGAAAGAAACTTCCCGCTTGCTAAAATGTTTTGCGATTCAGCTTCCGTGTATGCTCCAAATGATAGCGCCCTTGCCGAGGGTTGTTTAAAGGAAACAACTTGCCTTATTCTTGAAAATAATGTTGGAGATGCTGTATTGAAACTCGAAAACATTAGCTATTCCTTTAATAAGCATGTTGAAAACAAAAGGAATTTGTTGCTGGGGCTGGCCTACATTGAATTGGATGATTACGACAAGGCCTATGCTTATTTGGCAAATACAATAAATAACGACCCGGCTAAATTAGCCCAACTCCAGGATTTGGTTGAGGGCTACAAGGAATTGGACAAGCCCAACCCATGGCTTGCAAGCGGAATGAGCGCCATTGTTCCGGGATCCGGACAGGTTTACACGAGCAATTACTTCAATGGCGTTAATTCCTTTTTTTTAATTGCTGGCCTTGTTTATTTAGGATATAATCTTCAGCCGTTAAGCATGATAATCATTCCTATTGTTTCGAGGTATTATTGGGGGGGCATTTCAAAGGCATACCATTATGCCGAAGAGAAAAGGATTATGCAAAAAGTCAATTTCACGGACAAATTGCTTAAGGTATTGCCTGTCAATGGGATGTTTAAAAGAGATGTTCCGTCAAAAAACGATTTTACCCCATTCCTGAAACATGTCCTTGATTCCGACAGTGAAGTTCCTATCATGGTTTCAACCTCGTTCTTGCTTTATAAGAAATTGATTTCATCCCAGGATGTGGACGCATGCGTCTTCACACCTTCTTGCTCGGTCTACATGATGGGAACCATACGGAAAAACGGATTGCTGAAAGGGTTGTTGGATGGAACTGACAGACTGTTACGTTGCCATGCCTTGGCAGACCATGCGCATTACAAAACCTTCAAATTAACTGGGAAACTGCACGATGAACCTTAAAAGTACAATAAATTCAATCCTCTTCATTTTTCTTTCCACAACCTACGCCAATGCCCAAGAGGATATTTTGAATTACGGAAACTCGGCTAAATATGCAGCGCATTTGTTCGAAAACAAATGCTACGACTTATCTGCAATAGAATATGAGCGTGTTGTTTACCTTGAACCAACAGATACGCTTGCCAAACTCAGGTTGGTGC
>DATGXD010000310.1:0-4284 GCA_035299105.1 Paludibacter sp.
TCACCAAACGCTTTGTAACCGGCGCCATGTCGTACGGTTCAATCAGTAGGGAAGCGCACGAGGCAATGGCAATGGCCATGAACTTGCTGGGCGGCCGAAGCAATACGGGTGAAGGAGGTGAAGACCCCGAACGTTACAAAAAACGCGAGGATGGCCTGAGTACACGAAGCGCCATCAAGCAAGTAGCTTCGGGACGTTTTGGTGTTACCGCCGAATACCTGGTAAATGCGGATGAAATACAAATCAAGATTGCCCAGGGAGCAAAACCCGGGGAAGGAGGACAGCTTCCGGGGCACAAAGTGGATAAAATCATTGCCAAAACCCGTCACTCTATCCCGGGAATTTCATTGATTTCGCCACCACCGCACCACGACATTTACTCAATCGAAGATTTGGCCCAGCTAATCTACGACTTGAAAAATATCAACCCGACTGCTATTATCAGTGTGAAATTGGTTTCGGAAACCGGTGTTGGAACAATTGCTGCCGGGGTGGCTAAAGCCAAAGCCGACCTGATTCTTATCAGCGGCGCCGAAGGTGGAACCGGGGCAAGTCCTTCAAGCTCCATCAAACATGCCGGGCTACCACTCGAAATCGGGTTAGCCGAAACACAGCAGACCCTGGTGTTGAACAACTTGCGTGGACAAGTCCGCTTACAAACCGATGGACAATTGAAAACCGGCCGCGATATCATATTGGCTACATTGCTGGGAGCTGAAGAATACGGCTTTGCCACCAGCGCATTGCTGATCCTTGGCTGCGTGATGATGCGTAAATGCCACCTGAACACATGCCCCGTGGGTGTTGCAACACAGGACGAACAGTTGCGCAAACATTTTACAGGCAAGCACGAATACCTCGTGAACTTCTTCAAGATGGTGGCACAGGATGTCCGGGAACATTTGGCCGAAATGGGCTTCCGCAGCTTGGAGGAAATTATCGGGCGCACCGATTTGCTGGCACGGAAAGAAAATATTGCCGGACCTGAGAAAATCAAGAAAGTAAATCTTTCGAAAATCATGTTCAACCCGGCAACATTGACAAATGCCGCCTTACGCCAGGTGAAAGGACAAGATCATAAGATTGAAAACGTCCTTGACCGCGAATTGATTAAGAAATCGCTTCCGGCACTGGATTTGTGCATGCCTGTTGAAATCAAATCGAAAATCAAAAACACCGACCGTACAGTCGGGGCTATGCTTTCGGGTGAAATTGCCAAACGTTACGGCCAGACAGGATTGCCGGTCGATACCATCAAGGCATATTTCGAAGGTTCGGCAGGACAGAGTTTTGGCGCATTCCTGAGCAAAGGGGTTTACTTCGAACTCACCGGCGAGGCCAACGACTATGTGGGCAAAGGGCTCTCGGGAGGTAAAATCGTGGTTAAAGCGCCTGCTGCAAGCACATTCAAACCCGAAGAAAACATCATTGCCGGGAACACCATCCTGTATGGAGCCACTTCGGGCGAAATGTATGTGAACGGTGTCGTGGGCGAACGTTTCTGCGTGCGTAACTCGGGGGCAATTGCCGTTGTCGAGGGTGCAGGCGACCACTGCTGTGAATACATGACAGGTGGACGCACGGTGGTCCTTGGAAAAACCGGCCGTAACTTTGCTGCCGGTATGAGTGGCGGTGTTGCCTACGTGCTAGACGAAAACGACGATTTCGATTTCTATTGCAACATGGAAATGATTGAACTGACTTTGATTGAAGACAGCATGGACAGCAAGGAAGTGCAGGGTCTGATTGCCAACCATTTCAAATACACAGGAAGCACCCGTGCAAAAGAAATCCTGGACAACTGGAGCCAATACGTTGATAAATTCAAGAAAATTGTTCCTATCGAGTACAAGAAAGTGCTCCAGGAAGAAAAGATGGAAGCTATCAACAAGAAAATCGCTCAGGTTGAACGCGACTATTAAGTCCCTAACCCCGATCCACCCTCGGGTAACCCGAAAGGGGGATCGGGAAAGAATGAACAATAAAAGTAAAACAAACAATTAAAAGCAAGCCCAAAAGTCCCCCTCCAGGGGGATTGAGGGGGCTTCAAATAATATGGGAAATCCAAAAGCATTTATGAATATACCCCGCAAGGAAGCGGGTTACCGCCCTGTGAACGAGCGCGTTTACGACTTCGGGGAGGTAGAACAGACGTTGAACCGTGAAGACCGCAAATTGCAGGCTTCACGTTGTATGGACTGCGGCATACCATTTTGCCACTGGGCATGTCCACTGGGTAATAAAATGCCCGAATGGCAGGATTTGATTTACAAGAACAAATGGAAGGAAGCTATCGAAGTGTTGCACGAGACCAATAACTTCCCCGATTTCACAGGACGTATTTGTCCAGCCCCTTGTGAAAAAGCCTGTGTACTTGCATTGCACGAAGCTGCTGTTACCATCCGCGAAAACGAAGCGGCTGTTACCGAAGTAGCTTTCATAGAGGGAATGATCAAACCACGCCCTCCAAAAACCCGCACGGGGAAAAATGTTGCTGTCATCGGTTCAGGTCCTGCCGGATTGGCCGCCGCCCAACAATTGAACCGTAAAGGCCATAATGTGACAGTTTTCGAAAAAGACAATGCCCCCGGCGGATTGCTCCGCTATGGCATTCCCAACTTCAAACTGAATAAAAATATCATCGACCGCCGCCTGGAGCAATTGAAGGAAGAAGGCGTGGTTTTCAAAACAAACTGTGAAGTAGGCAAGGATATTACAGGGAAAGAAATCATGAAAAATTTCGATGCCGTATGTATCACCATTGGAGCCGGGCATCCACGCAACATCACCCCGAAAGGGCGCGAACTGGCCGGAATCCATTACGCCATGGAATTCCTGAGCCAACAAAACCAGCTGATTATGGGCGAAAATATCGCCAAACCTGCGCTTATCAATGCTAAAGACAAGCACGTACTGGTAATTGGCGGTGGCGACACCGGTTCCGATTGTGTGGGAACTTCGGTTCGCCAGGGTGCTGTAAAAATCACCCAGATTGAAATCCTCCCACAACCTCCTGCCGACAAAAACCCGGAAACTCCCTGGCCTTACTGGCCTAATATACTTCGCACTTCGAGCTCACACAAAGAAGGCTGCGAAAGGAAATGGAGCCTGAACACGCTCGAATTCAAAGGCGAAAAAGGCCAGGTAAAAGAAGTGGAAGTGGAAGAAGTGGAATGGACAAAAGATGATTCGGGCAAATGGAACATGAAACCCACCGGACGGACGGAAACTATCAAGGCTGATTTGGTATTCCTGGCACTTGGATTTGTCCATCCTGTTCACGAAGGCTTGTTGAACGAACTCGGAGTTGAATACGATGCACGAGGCAATGTGAAAACCGATGCCAACAGCAAAAGTTCGCTGGCAAAAGTATTCGCCGCCGGCGATGCAGCTATTGGTGCCAGCTTGGTGGTACGGGCCATTGCCGCAGGTCGTAAAGTTGCCGAAGACATTCATAAGATTTTATAGTAAAACAACCTTAAATATCGGATTGGTTATCCGGTCACCCCGGAAACCAACCCACGAAAAACGCAACGCCTCAATGATTTATCGCGAGGCATTAAAATTAAAAATCAGAACAACATGTGTGGAATTGTATGTGCATTTGATATAAAACAGCCGGTCTCAGAATTACGGCCACAGGTATTAAAAATGTCAAAACGGATACGGCATCGTGGGCCGGATTGGTCGGGAGTATATTCCGATGATAAAGCCATTCTGGCACACGAACGCCTGTCGATTGTAGACCCTGAATCAGGCAAACAACCACTTTTCAGTAAGGACGGTAAATTGGTGCTGGCCGTGAACGGTGAAATTTACAACCATCAGGAAATCAGGAAACAATTTGAAGGGAAATACGAGTTCCTGACCAAATCGGACTGCGAGGTTATCCTGGCATTGTACCGTGAAAAAGGCCCGGATTTCCTGGAAGACTTGAACGGGATTTTTGCATTTGCCTTGTACGATATCGAAAAGGATATTTTCCTTATCGGACGCGACCATATCGGCATTATTCCGCTTTACCAAGGCTGGGATGCAAAAGGCACCTATTATGTGGCTTCCGAACTGAAGGCACTGGAAGGTTATTGCCCGAAAATCGAAGAATTCTTGCCAGGGCAATACTTATACAGCCCCAATGGAAAACCAACCAAATGGTACAACCGCGATTGGGAAAGTTTTGACGCCGTGAAAAACAATGTTTCGAGCATCGACACCTTGCGCGATGCACTCGAAGCTGCTGTCGAACGCCAGTTGATGGCCGATGTACCTTACGGGGTTTTGCTA